>JABLXV010000078.1 GCA_013177895.1 Brevinematales bacterium
CGAAAGCGCGTGCAAGGGGTTATTCGTCACAGAAGAACTTTAAAATTATCGCGTATTTGCTGACGGGTAAAATGGACTTTTCAAGAATCAATTCAGCTTACTTACCCACTTAATTTGCGAAAGAACCCTATTTATCAATAAGCCAAAAAAAAGCCGCCGGAGAAAACTCCGGCAGCGTTATCCATGAAACTATCTTTCGATTAGTTACCGCCCAAGGAACCTTTGTAATAATCGGCAGCGCCGGCGATATAGTCGATAGCCGCTTTAAGAGCAGCGTCGTCCAACGCATTCAAACGGAACTTGATATTGTACTGGATATACCAGGTTTCGTCTTCTTCGCTGTTATAGCATGAGAAGAATCCCCATTCGCCGTCTTCGATATTCAGCTTGAGAAGCTGAAGAAGGGTATCTTCGCTGGGCTGGGAAGAATCGGCAATAACATCGCAATAAATGACGACGTTCTTATCGGCGGCATCAACCACGTCATCGGCAATCAGGAAAAAGATGGTATAATCGGTTTCGTTATAGGTATAGGTTACCTTCCATCCGGCATCCTTATCGGTTTCCGACTGGAACTTGTAGTTCTTATCCTTCCACCCCTTTAACGACTTACCAACGTCCTTCGCGGACATACTGAAACCGAAAGACGCCGTGATCAACAGAGCGCTGACAACTAAAAGAAATCTCTTCATATTAAAACCTCCTGTGGTTCTATGAATAGTATAATATAGAAAAGGAAATTTACAAGTTTTACAAAAAATATTTTATGGTCACTTCGAATTACTTAGTCAAAGAAGTGACCATCGGGTGTTAAACAACCAATTATACTTTGATTTGTTAGAATAAGCAAGGTTTATTAAACTGGTTCTTATAGTATTTTAATATTTTTTACAAATTTATATGCGTTTCCACACAGTCCCGTCGGGCGTATCCCGCACCTCAATCCCATGTTCGAGGAGCAGCTTGCGGAGTTCGTCGGCGCGCGCGAAATCCTTCCCTTTCTTCGCGTCCGTCCGTTCGGATATCATCGCGCGTTCCTCATCCGTCAGCTCGTCCTTCGCGCCGAGGTTCAGGAACCCCAGCACGGACTCAATCTTGCTGAAAATTTCTATTACCCGTTCCGCGAACTCCTTCGTCACCCGCTCCATCCCGTCGTTCACCGCGCGTATCAATTCGAACAACGCCCCCATCCCCTCGGCGATATTCAGGTCGTCGTCCAACGCGGCCTCGAACTTATCCCGCTGTTCCGCGAGCAGCCTTAACATTGCCCCGTCGGCCGTGCCTACGTTTCTTACATTCCCGAGGGTGAATAAAAAGTCGTCGATCCGTTTGAGCGCCGCGTCCGCCCCCTTGATGCCGTCGAACGTAAAATTCAGGGGCTTGCGGTAATGGGTGGTGTAGAGCAGGTAACGTATCGAACGGGCGGAATATCCCTTCGCGAGCAGGTCGCGCAGGGTGAAGAAATTCCCCTTCGACTTGGCCATCTTCTCGCCCTCGACGATCAGATGCGCCGAATGGAGCCAGTACCGGACGAACTGCTTCCCGGTCGCGGCTTCGCTCTGCGCGATCTCGTTCTCGTGATGCGGGAACATGTTATCGATACCGCCGGAGTGAATATCCAGCGTTTCGCCGAGGTATTTCATACTCATCGCGGAACATTCGATATGCCATCCAGGGCGGCCTTCTCCCCACGGCGACTGCCATTTGACGTCCCCGTCGGCGGGCGACCATTTCTTCCACAGCGCGAAATCGGACACCGTCTCCTTCTCGTACTCGTCGTTCGCGACACGCCCGCTCGCCCCCGCCCGGAGCGCGTCCTTATCGAGATGCGCGAGCTTACCGTACCCGTCGAACGCCGTTATCTTGAAATACACCCCGTCGTCGGTCCGGTAGGCGTACCCCTTTTCCATGAGTTTTTCGATCATCCCGATCATCTCAGGAATATGATCGGTCGCCGACGGAAACACCTCAGCAGGCGTAAAATTCAGCGACTTCAGGTCCTCGAAGAACGCATCCTTATATATCCGGGTGAACTCCGCGAGAGGCATCCCGTTGGCGCGGGAGTCGCGGATCGTCTTATCGTCGACATCGGTCAGGTTCATAATCTGCCGGACATTGTATCCCCGGTAACGGAGCCATCTATGGAGCAAATCCTCGAACAGGAACGTCCGCAGGTTGCCGATATGCAGGAAGTTATAAACCGTCGGCCCGCAGGTGTACATGGTCGCGGTACCTTTCTGTAACGGGGTAAAGTCCTCGACCGCGCGCGTCAGCGTATTATAGAAACGAACCGGCATAACGTCCTCCTGTGTCAGTAAAAACTGAAAAGTTGAAAGCAAAAAGTGTTACAGACTATAAAAGCTCTAAAAAGATATTAACTCCATAGTTTTTAGACCGCATAATATTAATAGAAAATCATAAATTTTGCAAGGGTACTGCGTACGCTAATCCCGGCATCAGGCTGATGCATACGACCGCAGACAGCCCGTGATGAGATATTGTGATCGTCACCCTGAGCTTGTCGAAGGGTGCTGCGTACGCTAATCCCGGCATCAGGCTGATGCATACGACCGCAGACAGCCCCTGATGAGATGTATTATCGTCACCCTGAGCTTGTCGAAGGGTGCTGCGCACTCTAATCCCGGCATCAGGCTGATGCATACGACCGCAGACAGCCCCTGATGAGATGTATTATCGTCACCCTGAGCTTGTCGAAGGGTGCTGCGTACGCTAATCCCGGCATCAGGCTGATGCATACGACCGCAGATAGCCCGTGATGATAAATATTACCAGTAACCGCAAGCAGGACACCCGTCCGGTCGCAGGCTTGCGCTTCATTATTTATCGCAGCCCGCGTAATGGAATTAGTGTACGCAGTACACGCAGTACACGCAGACCTACCAGCTCGAACCGCCCCCGCCGCCGGAACCTCCGCCCGAACTCCCGCCTGAACTCCCCGAGTCGCTCCCGGAACTCCAGCTCGAACCGCCGCCGGAATCCGACGACGAGTCCGTCGAGTATCCTCCATCGGGAGGAGACCCCGCGGAATAGCTGTCGTTAAATGCAGTCCATGATCTTTCGATATCCCTTTGGAACATACTGATATCATAGTCGTTGGTAACTCCGCTTCCGCTCATCCATGACGGCATCGTCAGTTGTATCCCGTCGAACTTTTTAATCCATTCCCCCGCCATCCCGAAAGCGATGGCGTACGGCAGGGTCATCTCGAAATAATCGACCCGTTCGTCCACCAGGCGTTTGAGCTGGTCTTTTTCCGCGCGGGCGATAAACTCCGCGAAACCCTTCAATTCGCGAAATCTGAACATCCCGTTTCGGGTTTTCCTCATCATGACATATTTGAATGCCCGGAAGGTGTACGCGCTTAGAAATAACGACAGAAGCATCGGCCAGGTTACCAGCGAGCCGAACAGGGTAGAGATAAACGGCATAATACCGATGATGACTGTCGAGATTGCGAAGATATAGAATATTTTATTGACCGCCATCAATTTGGGGACATTTTCGATAAAGAATAATAGGATAAAACTGACGAACAGCAACACTCCGCCAAAAATCGCGATATACGGCATGATGGTGGGAAACCTCATGATAAACCGGTATTCGATATCGAACAGGAATAGCGGAAGCGCCGTCCAGAAAAACAGATGCCGCAATCCTCCCATCAAAGACGAAACTTTGTTCATCGCGGGCGAATAATACTTTTTTTTATCTATCGCTTCCTTCAGGTTAGTCCTGACCTCGTACATCACGCTTGCAAGCTCTTTCCCGAGGTCCTTCACCTTGACACGGTTCTTGCTGTAAAAGATCCCCGTGAATAGTAAAGCTTCATAGCTTCTCGGGTTCTTTAATTCCGATATTTTCTTCAGATCGAAACTGTCCGCCTGTTTGATTATCGTCAATCTTTTTTGTACTGCCCAATAATAGATCAGCGACAGTATATCATGCGCATCCATTTTATCGTTGATAAGCATCCCCGCCTCCGCGGGATTCATACCCTTCGGCGGGAAAAACTGGGTCTCGATACTCCCCACCTTGTCGCGCCCGAAAAAGAACCAAATTACCGACAGTATCAGTAATATTCCTCCAGGCATCAGGAACCAGTTATAGAACACGGGGGCGATCGAAAATGCGGCGGCCAGCCATGAAACAAACATCTCCCATATCCCGGCGCGCACGGGTGTAAAATACCCCTGCGGGAAACGGATTTCTACCGTAATACCCTCATTCGGATATAACGTTTTTAACGCGTGCCCGGAGATGATATTCCCCTTCATCCCGATAGTCGCGTTTTTTTTCTTCTCGCCCCCATATCCCGTGAAGATTTGCATATCATCCTTACCGGGTTTTACCTCGGCGGGCATGGTAATAGTGTACGAAACTTTCCTGATCTCGTTATTCCATTGGAGGCCGATCACATTCCAGTAGAACTTAAAATAATTCGTCAGGTCGGCGATATCGTTATAGACCGTGTATTTGATCACATACTCATAATCGCCGTCGACAGTCGTAAAAACCGACCCGACACGGATGGTTTCGTTAACCTTGGCGTATTTTACCTGTTTCCCGAACGCCACCCCGAAATCCTCGGGGATATTCAGTCCGTCGAACCCCGCCTTTTCTTTCAGTTTCTCGTTGATAACCGTTTCGCTGAATGCAAAGTAGGATTCGTTGACCACATGCAGTCCGCCGATTATAAATTCCGGCTTCCCGTACTCCATGAAGGGAATGTTCCTGACAATCCCGTGCTTCGGCTCCTTGAAATGCACGAGGATTTTTTCCTGCACGTCGAACGACGTATCCTGTTTCAGGAGGATATCGACCTGATAATCTTTAATATAGAAAGACTCCGAGAATAACGGCGCGGTTATCGACAGAAATAGAACAATCAGAGCATTTTTCATAAATTTCCCCCTTATAAAAATCAATTATATAGAAGAAAATATAAAAAATACAAATTATCGCTAGATACCATATGCTTTTATCAAACATTTCGACTCTTTATAATTTTTCCGTTCCATGCTACAATACCGTACAAGGAGAAATTATGACCCCGCTTTACAGCGAATCGCATGTATGGATACGAATAGACGGCAGCAAGGCGACCGTCGGCATATCGAAGTATATTTCCGGGATGATGGGCAAGCCGCGTTATGTGGAGCTCCCCGACCCCGGTGCGAAACTCGACCGCAACGCGAAGCTATGCACCCTGATCGCGCAGATTATCCCGCGCTTCGATGTGCTCGCCCCGCTGACCGGTAAGGTAATCGAGGTCAACCGCCGACTGACGACATTCCCCGAGATACTGCATGTCGACCCGGAGGGGGACGGATGGATCGCGCGGCTCGAAATCGCGACTTATATCCCGCGCCGTCTCCGCGAAGAGCTCGAAGCGATGATGGAGGGTCATGCGTATCACGCGTGGCTCCTCAGGAAAGACAAGTCCTCCGATAAAAAATAACCCTTCCCTTCAAAATTCATCCTCCCTATTCTCATCATTTCCGGCAATATTCCGAAATTGTATATAGAACTTTCATTTTCGGAGGCCGCGATGGCGCTCGACCTATTTACACAAGCGATACAGACCAAGCATACTGAGAAACCGATGTTCCACGAAGCCGGGCAGACTAAAAAGACCGACAACTTCAACGGGCGCGATCCTGTTAAGGCTGCCGATAAGGATCAACCCAAGTTCGGCGAAGTCCTCGAGAAGGTGCAGAACGAGAAGAACGGGAATTCCGCCGAAAAGCAGAACGAGACCGCTAAAAAGGAAGAAGTCCGCGGGAAGGCCGAAGAAATTCAGTCGAAAATCGCCGCGATGAAGGACGATCCCAACTCGCTTCCGCCCGAGGTGCTCGAGAAGATCAACGCGATACTCAATCAGCTGATGGCGGTACTCAGCCCGCGCCAGAACGCGAAGCATACTCAATCCGAGACAAAGCCGTCCGATTCCATGCCGGTGACCAATATGCTGGATATGATGAAGGACCTGCTCGCGCGGATCGACCAGATGCTCGAATCGAAGCCCGACGCGCAGACCTTTATGCAGACCCTCGCCTCGATGGAGAAAGAAATCGCTAAGATGCAGACGCCGGTTGTCAAGACTCCTGTCGATAACTCTCCCGTGAAGGCCGAGCTCAATACCGAGAACAAACTCACCAATAACCCGTCCCCCGATAAGGTGAAAGTGGTCGATATGCGGGAACGCGAAACCCAGCCTGCCGATAAAGCGGACGGAGCGAAGCCCAAGGACTTTAAGGAACTGATGCCGAAAGATAAATCCCAGGCCGCGGCGAAGGATGCGAACGCGAACAATATCGCGCATACCCGTACCGAAAAAGAAGCCGCCGCGCAGACCGCGAAAAACGGCGCGGAGATGCAGAACGCTAAAATCGACGCGAAGATCGAGGCCGGCCCTGTCGCGCGGCAGTACCAGACGTTCGCCAATTCCGTTTCCCGCGCGAATATGGAGTCCATCATGCAGGGCGTGGTCGGAAAGGCGGTGGTCGTGCTCCAGGACGGGCGAAGCGAGATGAAAATGAACCTCGTCCCGCCGGAACTCGGCAAGATGCGCCTGAGTTTCGAGCTCGAGCACGGCGAACTGGTCGGCAAGATAGTCGTATCCACGCAGGAAGCGAAGATGCTGTTCGACCAGAACCTCGGCAATCTCCAGCGCAACCTGCAGGACGCGGGGGTGAATGTCGCTTCGCTCGACGTCAGTCTCCAGCAGGGCGACGGCGAAAATCCCGAGCGGGCGGACGTCCCTTACGGCGCGGACGGCGGACTGAGCGCGGAAGCCGCGGCGGAGGCGGTATTCGAACCGTTCTCGATCTACGAATCGAGCCTCAACCTGATAGCATAATTGCCGTACAAGGCTAAAGTCCTTATGATTAGCCGCCAACCCGGGACAAGAAAGAAGGTTGGATAACAAACTAAGGAAAAAACAGGAGGAATCCATGTCGATAGACATTTCGATGTCCAAGACCGAGATCAACCAGGTCAACCAGAAGGTCAACGATTTCAACACCAAACTTCAGGCCACCCAGCAAATCGTGAGTAAGTCCGAATTAGGCGAGGGCGATTTCCTGAAAATCCTGATTACACAGTTAAAAACGCAGGATCCGACCAAGCCTATGGACGATAAGGAGTTCATCGGACAAATGACCCAGTTTACATCGTTGAAGCAGATGAACCGCCTGACCGACAACATGGTCAAGTTCACCGAGGGCTTCACGTTCACTAAGGCGGTCGCGTTAGTCAATAAAGAAATATCATGGATAGATGTGTTGGGCAAGCTCCAGACCGGCACTGTGGACAGCGTAAAGGTGAAGGCCGGGCTGACTTATCTCAACGTCGGCGGCAACGAGGTCACGATGGAGCAGATTACCGAGGTGCGGATGCCCGAGCAGGCTCCGTTAGCCGCAAGCGCCGCCGCGGTACTTCCGAAGCCCGCGGAGGTAGAAAAACCGGTTCAGCCGGTAGTGATAGACGAACAGATTCAGGGGGACAGTGTGATGTCGGAGGGGAATTCGCCCAGCGGAGCCGGAGCGGAAACGCAGCCCGGCGTCCAGCAATAATTAACAGGAGATGACGCTATGATGAGATCATTGTATTCCGCGGTTTCCGGTTTACAGAACCACCAGATGAAGATGGACGTATTGGGTAATAACGTTGCTAACGTCAATACCGTTGGTTTCAAAACCGGGCGCGTGACCTTCCAGGATATCCTGTCGCAGACGATTACCGGGGCGGCGAAACCCACCGACGACCGCGGGGGTCTGAACCCCAAGCAGATCGGGCTGGGTATGAGCATCGCAAGTATCGATACGTTGATGCGCCAGGGAAGCGTGCAGACCACCGGTAAAAACACCGACCTCGCCATTCAGGGCGAAGGTTTCTTTGTGATGAAAAAGGGCGACCTGACCTTCTACACCCGCGCGGGTAACTTCCTGCTCGATAAGGACGGGGAACTCGTCAATCCGAACGGATTAAAGGTGCAGGGGTGGAAGTCGCAGGAACTCGAAAACGGCGAAGTATTTACCAATACCAACGGGCCGTTGCAGGACGTGATTATCCCGATACAGGGGAAACTCGAAGCAAAGGAGACCCTTTTAGTTAAATTCAGATCCAACCTGAACGCGAATATACCGGTGCTCGGGCAGAACCCCACTCAGGACGAGCTCCTGACCCAGACATGGGACGCCCCGATCAATATCTACGACCGTTACGGCAACTCCAGCCAGATGGTGGTCACGTTCCATAAGACCGATCTCAACCAGTGGCAAGCCGCCGTTAAGATAGCCGGCGTCGCCGATCAGGATGTCAAAGTGAGTATCGGAGCCCCCAAGATCGATACCAATAATACATTCAATGTCCAGTTCAATACCGACGGCACGATCCAGTCCGCGGCCGAAGCGGCCGGAGCCACCCCGCAGATAGACGCGGAAGGCGACCTGGTGGTAACAGTCACCTATAATATGCCCGACGGCACCCAGCATACCTACGATATGCTTCTCGGTACGTCCGGGCAGGTAGCCGATTCGATCACCCAGTTCGCGGCGCAGAGTTCCACCAAGGCGTACTACCAGAACGGTAACACGATGGGTTACCTCAGCGCGTTCAAGATCGACGACTCCGGGACGATCACCGGCGTGTACGATAACGGCGTCAATAAAGAGCTCGGCAAGATCGCCCTCGCGACATTCGTCAACCCGATGGGCCTCGAAAAAGCCGGGAACAGTATGTTCGTCGAGACGAATAACTCCGGGTATGCCAACGTCGGGCAGGCGGGGACTATGGATCGCGGTATTATGACCGCGGGCGCGCTCGAAATGAGCAACGTCGACCTGTCGGAAACATTCGTGGATATGATAGTGACCGAACGCGGATTCCAGGCGAACTCGCGTGTGGTGACGACGAGCGACGATATGCTCAGAGAGATACTGAGTTTAAAGAGATAATAGTTTAAGATAGGAATGTCATGCTTCGACACCCCGCGATGAGCGCGGGGCCTGTCTACCTTCTGCCGAAGGTAGAAGGCAGGCAAGCGCTCATGCTTCGACAAGCTCAGCATGACATTTCTATATGCAGGACATGACTTGTTTAATAATGAAGGAGCGTTGAATGATCGACCTGACCCGGCTGAACGATACCACTATCTCGATCAACCCGTTTATGATAGAAATGATGGAGCAGACGCCCGATACGGTGATTCAGTTCAACTCCGGGCACAAGATAGTAGTTAAGGAAAAGGTCGGGCAGATCCAGAAAACAGTCCAGAAATACTTTTCGCGATTGATCGCGGAAGGTATAAAAAACGCCAAGAAGGAATAGGATATGGAAAAAGGGACAGTATTCGGTTCAATCGGGGGTATGATACTCCTCATCGCTGGAATGTGGATCGGTTCGGGCGACCTCAGCATCTACGGAGACATCTCATCCGTATTTATCACATTCGGCGGTTCTATCGGGGCTCTGCTAGTCAGTACGCCGTGGAAACATCTCGGAAATATGCTGAAACTGATGAGAATGGCCTACAAAGAGAAATCCGTAGACCCGTCGGCGACCATCGAGACTCTGGTCACGTTCGCGGAAAAAGCCCGTAAAGAAGGCGTACTATCCCTCGAAGAAGACGTAGAGGAAATCCCGGATATCTTCCTTCGCCGCGCCATTCAGCTTGTGGTAGACGGTACCGACCCGGAAATCGATAAACGAATCATGTATAATGAAATAGACCAGATGGAAGGGAGACACGCCGAGGGAAAGAAAATCTTCGACGACTGGGGATATATGATGCCGTCGTTCGGTATGATCGGGACACTGATCGGTCTGATCGCCATGCTTCGTAACCTCGACGATAAAGCATCCATCGGTAAAAACATGGGTATCGCCCTCATCACCACATTATACGGAGCCGTCGGCGCGAACCTGTTCTCTATCCCGATCGCCAATAAACTTTCGTATTTCAACGGGATGGATGTGCTGATGAAGGAAATCATTGTCGAGGGAGTTCTTTCGATACAGGCCGGCGACAACCCGGCAATCCTGCGCGAAAAACTCAACTCATTCATGGCAGTCTCGATGAGAACACAGCAAGCCAAGGATTAAAATATGACCGATGAAGGAAGGGCTAAAAAATGTCCCGCGCCGGCGAATAGTACTCCGGCATGGATGACCACATTCGGGGATATGAATAGCCTCCTTTTAACATTTTTTATCGCGATGCTCACGACCGCGGAGATTGACGGCCGCGAGCTCCGGCTGATTCTGTCGGCGTTCGAGGGTACGTTCGGGATGATGGACGGAGGTATGACTCTCTCGCAGGGCGACCTCGCGGAGATGGGCCAGAATATTGAAAACCTCCCGTCGCCCGATGTGGGGAGTCAGCTCTCCAAGGCGATCAAGCAAATCGCCGAAATACTGGAGCCGGAGCTCAAATCGAAAAAAGTCCGCCTTGAGAAAGTGGTGAACGGGTATAAAATCACGCTGGTCGGCGATATTTATTTCAAACCGGGCAGCGCCGAGATTGATTATAAAGAAGGGGAAAAGATACTGATGCAGTTGGGCGCGGCGCTGACAAAAATCCCCCCGACCGGCTTCAATATCGAAGTGGTCGGGCATACGGACAATAAAGCGGTATCCCCCGACGCATCCATACCCTCGTTATACGCCAGCGCATGGGAGCTTTCCACTGCCCGCGCGTGCACGGTGGTGAAGATATTCCAGGCCGCCGGTGTGAACCCCTCATTGGTTACCGCGCTGGGCCGCGGCGAGCAAGACCCGCTGATGCCCAACGATACGCCGGAAGGCCGCGCGTATAACCGCAGGGTCGATATCTATATAACGGAAGAGTAAGAGGAATAGATGGCTGACAGGGAAAAAAAATGTCCGGCTCCGGCTAATAGTACGCCGGCATGGATGACCACCTTCGGAGACATGAACAGTCTCCTTCTGACATTCTTTATCGCGATGCTGACGTCCGCGGAAATAGAAGGCCGCGAACTCAGGCTGATTCTCTCCGCGTTCGAAGGGCAGATAGGATTCCTCGAGGGCGGTTCGACTCTCGCGCCGGGGTCTATTCCCGATATGGGCTTCTCCATCGAATCCCTGCCGTCCCGCGATAAGGCGGACAAACTTGCTAAAGCCGTAAAAGAAATCAATATGCTCCTGAAACCCGAGCTCAAGGATAAAAAAGTCACCATCGAGGAAACCCAGAAGGGTCTAAAACTCTCCATCTCAAGTGACGTCCTGTTCGCGCCGGGAAGCGCGGCTATCGATTACGACGAAGGCCGCGAAATCCTGCGGAAAATCGCCGAAATGATCAAGGAAATCACCGAAAAGGACTTCAGCATCGAAGTGATCGGGCATACCGACAATACGACGATCCCGAAAGAATCCTCGCTCTACGAGAAATTTCCCAGCAACTGGGAACTTTCCACCGCGCGCGCATGTTCCGTGGTCAGCTATTTTATCGATTTCGGGCTCGACCCGGGGCTGATGTACGCCGAAGGAAAAGCGGAGTTCGATAGCGTCTATCCCAACGATACCGCCGAAGGCCGTATGTATAACCGCCGTATCGATATCTATATCACCCTCGAGAAGATGAAGACTTAATCTACAATATTTATCGGTTCGCCTGTTTCGGATATGATTTTTTTAAATTCCGGCGAAACCTTAGAATAATCGACAATATCCACCCGGAACGGTAAATCCGATTCCTCGAATTCTTCCTTCAGACGGGTATAAACACTAAATTCTAGACCATTATCTCCCAATACCGCAATATCTAAATCGGAATAATCTTCGGAATTTCCTTTCACACGCGAACCGAACGCACACACACTCATATCGGGGATATATTTCCGCAGGATTACCCGGACTTTTTCCAACAAGCCCGCCGGAATGTTAATCATTTTTAGCCTCGATCGCCGAATATAGCTTTTGAGCCTCGATAATAAAATCCATCGCGATACGAAATACCTCGTCCGCCATCTCCTCATTATAAGTATGACTTGTAATATTCCGCGCCTCGTGATAATTCATCCACTTCTCAATATTATCGATTAACAGGGATTCCCGTGCGAAACGGAAGAGTTCGCGTCGGCTGACGCCCTCGATATAGACTCTCCCGATATTTCCTTCAATCCATCGTTTCATCATCTTCCAGCATAACTCATAGGTAAACTCGAAATTCTGAATCATACCGGAACGCAGACCCTTCCGGGTAATCCCGTCCAATGTTCCCATAAAGTCTTTATCGCTCATCTTTTCCGCGAGTTTTTCCATCGAATCAAGCGCGCGCTTCAATCCGCCTAAATCAAGCATCGTACTTTTTTCCTTCCATCATTTTATTTAGTATAACGGAACTGCCCCAAATGTCAAATGAAATAATACGAATGTGTTCGCTACACCATAATAATCCGATCGATTCCCGCAGTCCTCTCTCCGATATCCGCGAACGCATTGATAAAATGCACCCTCGCGAATGAACGAAGATCGTCCGGCGTAATCCGTCCCCCGGTGATAATCCCCATATCTAAGAGGCGCGCGCGCATCGTCCCGCGCAGTAACGGCGTGTCCGGGGTAATCAGCCGTGACCCGTCGTCGAGCACGATATTCGCCGAAGACGCGTCGGTCAGTACTCCGCGGCGCACCACGATAATCTCGTCGCACTCCCCCCGCATCCCGAACAGCCGGTCGAGAGCCGCGCGATCCTCGTACTTATAGGTATAATCGACCGCGTCGTCGTAAACAAGGCGCACCGTTCCGGCGGGCTTCATCCGGTAATGATGGAACTCCGCCGCTTCGAGCTCCGCGCGGTACAGCAGGCGGCATTTCACAATCCCCGCGCGGTACTCCTCCGGGATAACAAGTGGTGAAATCGGGTCGATTTCGCCCCGCGCGCCGAACAGTTCCCGCCGGGAACGGTTCATCCGCTCAAGATGATATCCCGCGTTCTGCGCTGCTCCGTTCGATATCCGCACCGATTCCACTAAACGGCACATAGACTTTCTCCGTCATCTCGTTATATTCCGCTTCGGGGGAACTGTAAACCGTAATCCCCCCGCCGCTTTTAAAAATCATCTTATCCCCGTTGCGTTCGATAAACCGGATCATCACCCCGCTGTCGAGGTTATACCCGTCAAATACCCCGAACACCCCCGTATAGTACCCCCGTTCGTATCCCTCTGCGCGGCGTATAATCTCCACCGTCTTAGGCTTCGGCGCGCCGGTCACCGACCCCGCGGGAAGAAGTTCCCGGAGGATGTCCCCGATACGCCCGGTATATCCGCCGCGCAGCGTACCGGCGATCTCGGTGCTGACCTGCAGGATAATCCTGCCCCCCGCCTGTACCTCGTCGATATAACGGTAGCGTTCGACCCGCACATCCGACGCGACCCGGCTGAGGTCGTTACGGATCAGGTCGACTATCGTGATATGTTCGGCGGACTCCTTCTCGTCGTTCAGGATCGTGTTCCTCGCGTCGGGACGGCTCCTGTCGATCGTGCCCTTCATCGGGAACGAACGGATCGTGCCGTTCTCTATCCGCACGAAGCATTCGGGCGAGAACACGGTAAAATGGCCGTCGTAGAGCAGCCGGTACGGCGCCTTCGCGTGCATAAAAATATCCCGTAATGACAGACCGGTAGCGATTTCGGTGGGGAACGTCAGATTCAGGAGGAACGTGTTACCCGCCCGCATCTCGCCCTGCACGATGTCGAACGCCTCGCGGTAACGCTCGAAGCTCACCGGGTGCGCGATAAAACGGTATCCCGACGGCTCCGCGCCATGCGCGGGGCTGTAATTCCCCCGCCCGTTCACGGAGTAGAGTATCCTGCGCGGGTCGATATCCGCAAGCGGGATCACGGCAGGATTTGCCGCGTCGAAATCGACGACGAACAGGAAGGGTATC
>JABLXV010000079.1 GCA_013177895.1 Brevinematales bacterium
ATTTCAAAGCGTTTGCCTGCAAGCGCCTCCTTGATAAATTTCAAAGCGTTTGCCTGCAAGCGCCTCCTTGATAAATTTCAAAGCGTTTGCCTGCAAGCGCCTCCTTGATAAATTTCAAAGCGTTTGCTTGATATGCGCGGGGTTTTGTATTATCATGTATTCGCTGAAACGGAAGGTATTATGGAAAAGGATAAAGGGAAAGACGGCATCAACGTCAGTTTTGACGAACTGAACTGGCAATACTCTTTAGACGATCTGGATTCGTTTAAGGATCTCACTCATCTGATTAATATATCACTCCAGAAAATCCGCGAAAATATCGAAGGCTCGATGGGTTATTTTTTCGTACTTCAGCCGGAATTCCACGAGTACCGCGAAGTCGTCCGCGAGGGAAGTTTTTCGATCCCCGAGGACTCCGACCTGATCACCTATCTCGCGATAAAAAATGAAATTATCAGTAAGCAGAATATATCCGAAGACGTGTTTTTTAAAGATCAGGACGAGGAAATCCTGAATTTCCTGTTCTCGAAGGAGATGGGCGTCAACGTGATCGTCCCGATTGTCTATCGTTTCAGGATGCTCGGGTTTATCGCGATCTCCCTGAATAACCGCGAGATCGGGGCGTTCAAGGAAGAGAAAATGTTCCTGAAACTCCTCAAGGAGTCCCTGAAGGTCAGCCTGTTCGCCGCGATCCTGATCGATAAACGTTTCCACGACCTGCTCACATTAGTCGACCTTTCCCGCAAGATGGAGGCGTTCGAGACTTACGAGGATGTGATCGACAGCATCGTCGACCTCGCGTCTCAGGTGGTGAACTTCGATAAGGCGGTGTTCTACGAGTACGACCCGTTCATGGTCAAGCTCTACCCGCGTTCGTCTAAAAATGTCGATAACGCGGTCGAGCTGGACGTCGGTTCGGGCGTATCGGGCTATATTTTCGAGAAGAAGAAACCCGTAATGATTAATAAAGTCAAGGAGCACGTCTTTTTTAACGATATCAATAAAGAGGAGTTCATCAACTTCTCGTTCATATCGGTCCCGTTTATCGCGTCCAAACGCGACTTCGGTGTGCTGACGATCGCGAACAGTAAGAAGAACGAGGAATTTTCGGTCGACCACCTTTACCTGTTAAAAATAGTCTCGTCGGTAATCGTCGACGTCCTCGAGAATAAAATACTCTACCAGCGGCTGGAAAAAAGTTACTTCGAGACAGTGAGCTCCCTCGCGACCGCGCTCGAAGCGAAGGACAAGTACACCCGCGGACATTCCGAACGGGTCATGCAGTATTCGGTGGGTATCGCCGAGGAGCTTTCCCTCCCGCGCGACACCATGCGCGAGATCAAGTACGCCGCGATACTCCACGATATCGGGAAAATCGGTATCAGCGAGAATATTATCACCAAGCCCGGGCAGCTGACCGACGAGGAATACCTCGTCATCCAGTCGCATCCCGAGATCGGCGCGGATATCCTCTCGTCGGTGGATTTCCTGAAGAACGCCAAGGAGTTCGTCCGTTTCCATCACGAGAAGCTCAACGGGTCGGGATATTACGGGAAAAAGGAAGGGGAATTCCCCTATGAGGCGATGATTATCGCGATGGCCGATTCGTTCGACGCGCTCACCAGCGACAGGCCTTACCGGAAGGCGACCCACCCCGAGATCGCGCTGAAGGAACTGAAGAAGTCCATCGGCAAGCAGTTCGACCAGCCGACATTCGACGCGCTCGTCCGCCATCTCAAGAAAATCACCATGATCCGGCAGAGCCTTATATTATAATCTATTACCCTATCAGTAATTATACGGCAGCGAACTCTTTTTCTTAATGAAGCTATTCCGCAGTTCCTTCAGCAGGTTTTTCTCCGCCTCGGACGTCAACGCGGCCTGCGGGTCCTGCGAAATATCCTCTACAGACGGAGACCATGACGCGCCGTAACCGTATCCGGTCACATTCCAGATCGTCCCGCCGCCGGGAAGGATGATTTTCAGGTTCAGGAAATGCGACTCCGAGTAAACGAGGTCTTCCCCGTCGGGGCCGGTAATCTTTTCCGGCTCGCCCTGCTGTTGGCGGGTGTACTCGCCCGAGAGATAAATATCGCATTTTTTATTTTTCGCGTCCTCGGCGTCCTTCATCGAGTAGCAGTCGAATCCCTGCATCGCAAGAACGTTTAAAAGCGGTATGTAGGTATAACCGAAATAGCCGAGCTTTTTATACTTTTTCTTATCCGGCATAAAACGCGAGATTGCTTCGGTAACCGCGAAGGTGAACGGGATTTTCCCGATATTTTTTACCAGCATATCGTACTGTTTGAGTTTCCCCAGCGCGAGGCATGCCGAATAATAGAGCGTTTTATCGCCGAGGTATTGCGAGATATTCTCGGCGGCGGCTTGAGTTCCCAGATCGCCGATAGCCTCGATTACCGCGCCGGTCAGTTCCTTCGACTGCGTCATCTTCTTACCGGACTTCGATCCATCCCCGAAGAATAATTCCGCCATCTGCTCGCCCGTGCGGAAATCCCCGGAAAGGCCGAGTATCTTCACGCAGTTGATGCGTACCGCAAGCGGCACATCGTCGCGAATCAGCGTCCCGAGGAGGTCGCCGATAAAGTCCGCGAATACGGACTTATCCTGTATCTGCGTCAGCGAATTGAGGATTACGGGATGGAGTTCCGCGAGGTCGGGATTCCGCATGAACTGGATAAATAGCTCGATCACGTTCTTATCGGTGATACCGGAAAATATTTCCACTATCGTATGCATGGATCTGACAGGAAATCCCTTCGTGCGCAATAACAGCAGGAGCGGGATAAACTGCTTCCGGTCGATATTATCGATATAGGATATACGTTTCAGTATGCTTAAAAGCTCTTCCGTCTGCGGATGGATTTTATTTGGCACAGTAAGCAAGCCGATCAGCGGCGCGATGGAATTCGTCCCCATCGCGACCAATGCGTCCTTTTCCAGCGCCAGCGGGTCGCGGTTCACCAGTTCGTCGATCAGTTCGACCAGATTGGAATCGATATTATTCAGCAGGAGGAACTCGCGCGCCAATTCAGGATGAGACTTCGATAAATACACGGTCGCGGCCTTCATGGCGGTCTGACGCGACTGCCAGTCCAATTGGTCGATCAGGTTCGTGATTTTCTGAAAATACGGCATGGTATCGAACGAGACGATTTTTGAAAGCTGTTCGAGGATTTTCGTGATCTTCGTCACAAATAAAAAATGCGACACATTGGTATCCGGGACGATGAGTTCCGCGAAGATGGATTTCGCGCCGGGAATATCCTTTCCCGAAAGATGCGCGGCAAACTCGCTGAGAAAACCGGACTCCTCGACCGCATCCTGCATATCCCCCGTCTTGGCATATTTGTACGCGTTGACCGGATCGATCGGCGCGAGAGCAAGCGCGATTTTCCGCAGTACGGCATTTTTATTGGTGATGAAATTTGTCATACCGAACGCTATCTCAAGGTGCTTCTGGAACCCCGTGGGAAGTTGAAGCATGAGGGTGGTCACATTCTGGATCACGTCCAGTTTATAATTTTCCTCGATGATCTGGTTGACGAAAAACACCGACCGCTGGGGCTTGTTCTGGACAAGCGATACCGCGACCGCGGAAAGCAGTTCCGAATAAGTCTCGTCGTTATTATATAACTCGTTCAGGTACTCTATCCCGGATGTGATATCTCCGCCGATCTGATATTTCGCGATCGACAGCAGCTTTTTGCTTTTCTCATACGGGTCCTTGAAGGAACGGGCGTTTTTTACGGCGAGATCGAGAATACTCTGCCCTTTCTTGCCGTCGACGCCGCCGAATATCCCGGAGAGTTCCAGTAATAAGTCGATATTTTCCCTGATCCGCAACGCGTACTGATAGGCCATATCCGGGTCGCTCGCGATCAACCCCTTCGCAAGGTAAAAATTCGCTTCGTCGATATATATCCTTTTATCCATGTGGGAGATCACCGACTCGATATCCTTGAGATGCTTGCTTTCCTCTTCGTCCGCGAGGAGCATCCCCATAATCTTCGAAACCGCCTGGATAAAATCCAGCCTGTACCGGTCTTTCGACAGGTACTCCGTCAGTTCGAATGCCTGATTGATCAGTTCGAGCCCTTCCTTCTTCTTCAGGCTATAGTAGGAACTGCCCAACTCCATCATCAGGATCGATTTCATCGCGAGCGCGTCTTCGCCCTGCAGGGAGGAGACATGCTTATTCAGCTCGCTCATAATCTTCCACGAATAATCGGGGTCGAGCTTGATAAATAAAGACGTAATCTGTATCCTCGCGCGAAGCTGAAGGATGGGATCGCGGATAAAATCCGACAGTTTCAGCGCGACTATGAGGTTGCTGATTTGACGGTTTTTCTGATAGGCTTCGTTGGTGATTAAACCGATCAGGGGAGCCATCGAAAATTCGGCGGAATTGACAAGCCCTATTTCGGCGGCATAGGCGATGGTCTGATTCCCGGAGAGGAGGGCCTGCAGGAGGAACGGGATTTCCTTCCCGGAAAAGCGCAGGGGATTGTTCGCTTCGATAATTTCCTGCGCCGCCTGCATCGCGGTAATATTTTTATTAGAGTTCAAGCGTTCCGCCGGACTTGCGCACGATGCGAGCGCTATCGCCAAAAGAAGGATGATTAACCCGGAAAATGCTTTATAGTTATGCCTTTTCTGCATTTACGCCCCCTTAATATGATTAGTGCAATTACCAGCCGCATTATTTTATTGGGTTTTTCTTTAAAAGTCAAGATGAGTCCTTCAAGCCGATTTTTTGATTATATCGCGGTTTTTTGTTACAATGTGTCTCGTTTGTCCGGCGGGATTGTTCCACCCCATCAGGACACGCTCAGGAGGCTCGTTTGATTACCCGTTTCGCAGCAGTCTTCATTCTTCTATTTGCCGCTTCCGCATATCCGCAGACGGCTCAGACTCCGTTAAACGCGGCCGATGCGGAGAAAATTGTCTCCGATCTGCTGATATCCACCCTCGGAAAAGCCAAGGCGGATATCGTATCCGCGGAGCTGAGGCCTGTCTATCTGTCGCAGGGAGAATATTTCGGCGTTCTGGTAACCTTCCTCCATTTTTTATCCAGCCACCCTACCCTGAACAATGTGGGATTGCTCACACAGGCGGCGCGTTTCTATGTGAAAAACTATCCTCTAATCGTGGGGACGCTCCGTGAAAAAGACGCGATCCTGCTCCGCGCGGCGGATAAACTCCTTTTCCTCTATTATAAATCTCCCCAGAACGATAATCCCGATCCGAATAGTGAAAATCTATCTTTTCAGCAGAACAGCGCCTTTTTGAAAAACCAGATACCGGAAAAACAGGTCAATCTGCGTGGATACGAATTAATGCTCACTTTATTCGATTACCTGAAATCGAAATGGGCTTACTATCCAAAGCTGAAACCGTAAGCATCTTAGTTATTCGGAGGATTGAATGCGCCGTTTTTATATCATACTGTTTATCCTGTTCACCGCCATGCCCGCGGTATTATCCGCGGGAAAGTTCTTCGTCAAGGCCGGCGCAGGCGGAGGGTACGATACCAATCCCCTGCTTTCCATTCAGGCGGCGGGCGGGCTTTTCGGGACTGCCCATATTTTCGTGGAGGGCCTGACCGGCGAGAAACCCTACGAGGTGTACGGGGCGATCGATCTGTTCAGCGTCCTCAATACTAACTATTTGCTGATCGACGGGGAGGGCACGATCGGGGTGATTTATAACCCCTCGCTCTATACCATCCTTCGCGCGCTTCTCACCTACCGTTATCAGATGGATATTAATAATGCCGTCAAGGCGGTATTCGACTTCCGGCACGATCTCAGCAGTTTCCTCACAGGGCACGCCGGGTACGAGTACGACAGCGCATACACTCTAGCGAATATCCCATATGAATCCGTACTCGGCCATAAGCTGATACTGGGCGGGAATATGGATTTGTTCGGCGTCGGGTATCTCGATTTCGAGTTTAACTACTTGCAGAGGAACTATTTCCAGATCACTGTCGCGAGCAATACGCTGAAAAATGACCTGCTGAACGGTTCGCTGTTATTCACAATAAACGCCGATTATTCGCTGACGTTCAAGTTCGGATACGCGCTGTCGAGGAATATCTCGTCGGAAAACAGTCTGATCGTCTATTCCACGACCAACCAGATTATCCGTTATAATACCGGATGGAAACAGACGGCGATCGCGGGACTGGAATGGAACCCCGCGCCGGAGTACCGTCTGGGCGTATTCGCGCAGGCAGAGTACTCGATGCTGGATATTCCGCAGAAGAGCGAGATGGTCTACTCGGCGGGAATCCTGAACTCTATCTATCTCACCCCGTCATGGAAACTCGAGATACCTCTGACCTATACCGCCCGGAAGAGCGGATTTATCCCGGAGTTCGAACGGTTCCGCGCGGGCATGGAAATTTATTTCCTTTACTAGCCTTATTTTACCGGCGACGGATAGAAAAACTCCGACAGCTTCGCAAGCGCATCGGGCATCAACCCCCGCCAGTAGTTCCATGTATGCGCGCCCGGCGATATCGTGTACCCGTAGACATTCCCGTCCCGGTCTAACACTTTCTTCAGCGCCTGCACCGTCGGATAACACAGCGTGTCCTCCGACCCGCAAAAGATATCCAGCATGAAATCCGCTTTCAAAGGTTTATCCCGGTAATCATCAAGATAGTACTTCTGATCGAAATACCCGCTGAGCGAGATGCAGTACCCGAAACGGGCGGGATTTCTCTGCGCGAGGTAAAACGCCCCGAAGCCGCCCATCGACATCCCCATAACCGCGGTATTTTCCTTACCTGGCTTGACGCCGTAGTTCGCGGATACAAAATCATAGAGTTCGGTCACTATAAATTTCTCATGCTGATTGGTATAGAACGATTTTCCCGCCGACGGCATCACGATGATAAACGGTTTTATCGCCCCCTTCGCGAGAAAGTTATCCATATAATTCTGGATATTCCCCTGCTTCGTCCATTGGTGCTCGTTCTGGCCGAGCCCGTGCAGCAGGAACAGGACGGGGTATTTTGCATCATTGTTATAGCCCGCCGGGAGATAGAGATTAAACGTTACCTTCTTCCCGAACGTCTTGCTCTGAAATCCGATATTCGTCAATAACCCGTGCGGGACGCCCGGGCGGTAGATAAATCCCGCGTCATTCGTGCCCAGTACGAGCACGGAATTGAACCCGCCGAAACCGTCGTCCATCCTGTCGGGGTTGGCTGGGTCGGATTTCCATACCCCGTCGACCACAAATTTATACTGGCAGACGCCCTCGTCAATAAAGAGAGTAACCGTCCATACTCCTGCGTCCCCCGCTTTCATCGGGATAGACTTTGGGTTCCAGTTATTCATTTCGCCCGCGAGGAATACCTCCTCCGCGCCGGGATCGGTATAACTGAATTGATGCCCGAGCTTTCCCGCCCCGGGCTTGGTATTGTTGTTACCGCCGCAGCCCAACAATACTATTCCGGTGACTATGACCGCAAAAAGTATTATTTTCCGCATATATCCTCCAATCAACGAATGTTATTTATCGTCGGCCGCGGAGAGTTTCTCGCGGACATATCTTTCCCGCAGCGCGTCCAACGGCCGCAGGGCGCCGTTATCGGTATAATGCCAGTATATCCACCCGTTGCACTGACGCGCGTCCTGAGCATGCGCCCCCGCGCGGTGGATCGATCCCCTGAAACCGCCGGCGATAATCGAACCGTCCGCGCAGACCTTCGCCTCGACACTCCGCCGCGCATCGACCAGCAATTCCCCCTCGCGCAGGTATTCCGCCTCGATCAGGTTGCCGAGCGTCACGCGCGGGAAATCCCGCCGGGACGGAGTATGATAGAGGTCTTTATCGTCAATAGCGGCGGGAATTGAATCGATACGCGCGCGCGCAGTCCCGATATACCCCGTGTCGCGTTCGATCCCCACCCAGTTCCGTCCGAGTTTTTTCGCGGCCGCGCCGGTGGTGCCGGTGCCGAAGAACGGGTCGAGGATGATGTCGCCGGGGTTGGTAGACGCCATTATCGCACGGCGGAGCAGGGATTCGGGCTTCTGGGTGGGATGCGCCTTCTCGCCGCCGCTGCGCTCGCGTTCGCCGCCGGAGCAGATGGGGAGCTCCCAATCGCTGCGCATCTGCTTCTCGCCGTTCAGCATCTTCATCGCCTGGTAGTTGAACGTGTACCGTTTCTGATCGCGGGACTTCTTCGCCCAAATCATCGTCTCGTGCGCGTTGGTAAACCGCACCCCGTTGAAGTTCGGCATCGGGTTCGTCTTCACCCAGATGACGTCGTTCAGAATCCAGAATCCTATATCCTGCATGATTTTACCGACACGGAAAATATTGTGATAGGAGCCGATGACCCAGATAGTGGCGTCGTCCTTCATCGCGCGGCGGCAACCGTTCAGCCATCGCGAGGTGAACCCGTCGTAGTCCTCGAACGAATCGAAACGGTCCCATATGTCGTCGACTGCGTCGACTTTCGTCTGGTTCGGCCTGTAAAGGTCGCGGTCGAGCTGGAGAAAGTACGGAGGATCGGCGAATACCATATCGAAACTTTTTTCAGGGAGGGCGTCAAGTACCTGAAGGCAATCGCCCTCGATGACGGAGTTGGTTATCTCTTGAATCGTCATAATTCCCGCCGCGTGAATTGATCGGGGGATACTCTATTCGCTGAATTCAAGGAAGGAAAGTTCGGCGAATTCGAGGATACGCCGTACTCTGGGCTGAATATGTTTGACTTCGAGCTTTTTCTCACGCGCATGGTTATATTTACCCGCGATAACCAGCAGGCGGATGCCCTGCGAATCGATATAGTGGACGCGTGAAAAATCGAAGGTGAAAAAGGCGCAGTCCGCCTTCCCCGCCTCGTCCGAAATATCGGTATCGAGAGTTTCCATCGAGAATGCGGTAATCTCGCCGTTGGGCCGGTACAAAATGGAATTATTAGACAGTTTTTCTTTGTAAAACTGCATACCCCGTTCCTTTTTTAATTCATTTCCTATACTTTAAGCCCATTCGTAAAAAATATCAAATAATTTGTCGTTTTGGAATTTTATCGCCGCGCCGGGAAATTCTCCGTGGGCAGTTCTAATAACTCAATAATAATTCAGAGATTACCAAATAGGAAAACAACCCTGTCATTGCGAGCGCAGGCGAAGCAATCTATTCTATTGTCATTTAATAAATTACATAGACTGCTTCGTCACAGCGTTCCTCGCAGTGACATAGTAAAATCTTCTTTATTCGATAATTATACGTATTCATTTCATTTCCATGAAGTTTTTAGAACTGCCCCCGGGATATTTGCCATTTCCCACGTAAATAGTTATAATTTAACCGTAGGGAGGCGTTTATGGAAAAACGCGGCGTCATCATCGGTATCGAGAATCACAAGACACTGGTTCAGCTCGGCTCGGGCGAGGCGAATAACTGCGGCGGGTGCAAGCTCCACGGGATATGCAAGCCCGACAAGACCGGCGCGATTATCGAAATCCCCGGCAGGACGCATTACTCCGTCGGTACGCCGGTCACCCTCACGATGAACGAGACCCGTTCGATTATCGGGGCGTTCTTTCTGTTTATCTTCCCCATCATCGCGGCTATCCTCGGTTTCATCCTCTTCCGCGCGCTCGGATTCACCGAGGGAATCTGTATCCTCGGGAGCATCGGCTCCCTGATCGCAAGCGTCGCGCTCTTTCTCGTATTCGAACGTTTATTCCTCAGCCACATGCGTATAAATCCTGTCGAAGACTCGGAAAAACCCTTCTAATTTTAAAAAGTTCCGCACATTACGCACATTTTTTTCATCTAACTATTGCATATTTTTTCTACATATAGTATAATGATATAGGGAATCGGATGCGCCTTTTTTAGGCGTTTTACGCACAGTTTTTGCAGATATTAACGGGAGGGGATTTTGAGAAACGGAATCTGGAAAGGGGCCCTGATAGCGGCTTTTATTCTCGTATCCGGCGGAGTTGGTTTTGCGCAGGCCGCCGGCCAAATCCCTATTCCCACCATCGACTTTAACCTGCGTCCCGCCCAGTCTCCCCAGGAAGTCGCGACCGCCCTGCAGGTATTGTTCCTCATCACCATCATCTCCCTCGCGCCGACCCTGCTCATCCTGCTGACCTCGTTCGTCCGTATCTATATCGTGCTTTCGTTCGTCAGCCGCGGCCTCGCGACCCAGACTATTCCCCCCAACCAGGTCATCGTCGGACTCGCGCTCTTTATCAGCCTGTTTACGATGTACCCCGTGTTCAGTAAATCCTACGATCAGGGCATCAAGCCTTATCTCGACGGGAAAATCACGCTCGACGAGGGATTCTCTAAGGGGGTCGAGCCCATTAGGGAATTCATGTTCCATGTAACCGCTCCGAAATATATTTTCCGTTTCGTCCAGCTCGCGGGTATCGAACGCCCCGCGACTCCCGCGGAAGTCCCTACCCATGTGCTGATCCCCGCGTTTATCCTCAACGAGCTGACGATCGCGTTCTATATGGGGATGCTGCTGCTGATTCCGTTCACCGTGATCGATATCGTAGTCGCGAGCACATTGATGTCCATGGGTATGATGATGCTCCCGCCTATTATGATATCGTTCCCGCTCAAGATACTCCTTTTCGTTCTCGTGGACGGGTGGAACCTGCTGGTCGAGAAACTGGTGCTGAGTTTCAGGCTATGAGGGGGCGGATATGAGTCAGGGGCTGGTTCTCCAAATCGTAAACGAGACTATCTATATCATAATAGTGTTATTAATACCGTTACTCGGGGTGGGAATGATTATCGGTCTGATCATCAGTATCATTCAGGCCACCACCTCCATTCAGGAGCAGACATTGACGTTTGTGCCGAAAATGATCGCGATCCTTCTCCTTCTGGTGTTCTTCGGGCCGTTTTTCCTGAACTCGCTGATCGACTTCACGAACCGCCTGATGAATATGATCGCGAACGCGAAGATGTAACGGGTTCCGGGGATGATATACGACGTTTTTATAAACAGTTTTCAGGTATTTTTAATCGTGTTCGCGCGGCTGATGGGGATGTTTGTTACCGCGCCGTTTTTCTCCGGTATGGCGATGCCGATGACCATGCGGCTGGGCTTTACCTTCTTCGTATCGCTGGTCTCGGTACCGATTGTATTAACGATGAACGTCGAGGCCGCTCCGAATCTGGTCGCCTACGGGGTTCAGTTGGTCTCCAATTTTATTCTCGGCGCGGGTATCGGATTTTTTGTGTTTATCATCATCGCGTCGTTTCAGGTATCGGCGCAGATGTTCAGTATCCCGATGGGGCTCGGTATGAACGAGGTCGTCGACCCGATGTCCAGCATCGAAGTCCCGGCGGTGGGTAATATCCTCGGTATACTGATACTTTTCCTGCTGATACGGGTGGACGGGCATTTTTACCTGATACACCTGATTGTGAACAGTTTCCGGACCGTGACGGTGCTCAGCTTCCAGTCGATAGAAGTGCTCGAGAAAGGGATGTCCGCCGCGGTAATGATTATGTTCGATACGGGTTTGAAAATCGCCCTGCCGATTATCGCGCTTACGCTGATGCTCGATATGGCGATGGGTTTGATTTCGCGGGTCGCCCCGCAGTTTAATGTGATGATAATGGGTTTCAATATAAAACTTTTAGCGGGCTTCGTAATTCTTTGGCTTGCCATTCCAGCCATCGTGGATCTGGGGATGCTGATTATCAACGGGATTATGAATACGGCGAAGGAGATTTTGACCCAGATGTAAAAAGAGGGGTATGCGGATAAGGGAGGGGAATCTTTCTGCTTACCTCTCACCTATTTTTGAGGTGAGAATGACCGATGTTGTGAACGAACGGCTCGACTTATTTCTGGGCTTGCGCGATGCCGAATTTCTGTCCGCGTTCCGCTACGACCTGCAAAGGTTCGCGGCGGAGGACGAGGGACGTACCGAAGACCCGACTCAGCAGAAACGCCGGAAAGCCCGCGAAGAGGGAAATGTCCCTAAATCGCAGGAACTGGTGTCTATTATCGTATTTCTGCTGACTTTCTGGACGGTATGTCTGATCGCGGAGATGCTTTTAGATACATTCTCCCGTATTATGACCTACTATTTCGAGAATCTCCTCACTATTCAGGTCACCAAAAACAGCGCGGACGCCGCGTTCGCGGATATCCTCGGCATGATGGCGCAGGCGCTTCTCCCGATCATGGCAGTGGGGGTGATTTCCTCGCTTCTCGCGAACCTGATCCAGACCGGGTTCATGTTCAGCGCGAAAAAAATCTCGTTCAACTTCAGTAAAATCTTAACCAATATCGGACCGAACCTGAAAAAAATGTTCTGGTCGAGCGAAACGCTGTTCAACCTGATCAAGTCGATCTTTAAGGTGGTCGCGGTGTTCGCGATCGCGTTCCTGATTGTCAACGCTAACATGGGCCAGATCATACAGTTTACGCGGATGAATATCGTCAACTCCATGTCCATGATTGCCGGACTGATCTTCCAGTTCGTCTCGTTCGCGGGCATACTGCTTCTGGTCTTCGCGCTCGCTGATTACGCGTTCCAAAGGTATATCTTTACCCAGTCGTTGAAGATGACCAAGCAGGAAGTCAAACAGGAAATGAAGGATACGGAAGGCAATCCTGAAATCCGGGCGCGTATCGCCGAGATGGGACGCAGGCTTCTCCGTCAAAATCTCGCCCGCGAAGTCCCGAAGGCCGACGTGATTATCACAAACCCGACGCATATCGCGGTCGCGCTCAAGTATGACCCGAACTATATGAACTCCCCTATCATTATCGCGAAAGGGGAAGGCGTTTTCGCCCAGAGAATCAAGGATATCGCAAAAGAGAACAATATTATGATTATAGAGAATAAGCCCCTGGCGCGCGAATTGTTCGCGAAGGTCGAGGTCGGCGAACAGATCCCCGCGGAATTCTTCCAGGCTATCGCGAGGATTCTGTCCATTGTCTACCAGACCCGTTCCAGCGTAGCGGCATAACAGGGAAGCAGGAGGTAAAGTATGGCGGAGAACGCAACCCCGAAACCTAGACAGAGTATTTTTGCGATGATAACCAAACGGATGGATATCGCGCTCGCAGTCGCGGCTATCGCGGTCGTCCTGATGCTCATTATCCCGCTGCCTACGTTCCTGCTGGACGTCCTGCTCGTCATTAACCTGTCCGTATCGTTAATGATCCTCCTTTCCACTTTTTACGTCAAGAAACCGGCGGACTTCTCGTCCTTCCCGGGCGTTATCCTGATAACGACTATTTTCGGCCTCGCGCTGAACGTCTCCTCCACCCGTCTGATCCTGACACTGGGGCCGACGTTCGACAGCCGCATCATTACCGCGTTCGGTAATTTCGTCGTAGGCGGGAATTATGTAGTCGGGCTGATCGTGTTCGTCGTCCTGCTCGCCATCCAGTTCCTCGTTATCACGAAGGGCGCATCCCGCGTCTCGGAAGTGGCCGCGAGGTTCAGCCTCGATTCATTGCCAGGCAAACAGCTTGCGATCGACCAGGATCTGAGCGCCGGGCTGATCAACGAAGAAGAGGCGAAGAAGCGCCGCGCGGACGTCCGGTCGAATCGGACTTCTACGGGGCTATGGACGGTTCGTCCAAGTTCGTTTCGGGTAACGTCAAGGTCGCGCTCGTGATCGTCCTCGTGGACATCATCGGCGGATTGATCGTCGGTCTCGCGATGGGACAGGTGGCCACTCTCGATGAGGCGGCCCGTACGTATATCCTGTTCACCGTGGGCGACGGGCTGATCTCGCAGATTCCCGCGTTATTGATCTCCACCGCGACAGGCTTGATAGTGACCCGTTCCGCCGCACGCGAGGATTTCGCGAAAGACATCATATCGCAGATCGGCTCGTCCCCGCGCGTCATGTATATCGCGGGTATCGCAATACTCGGGCTGGGATTTTTACCCGGCTTCCCCATCCTCATCCATATCATTATCGGCGGCCTCCTGTTCGGGTTGGGATTTATGATGAACACAAGTATCCGCGAAGGCGAAAAAAAGAAACACGATGCGGCGCAGATCAAGCCGGAAGGCGAGGCCGCAATGACCATAGAGGATATTGTTAAAATCGACCCGATGACCCTCGAGATCGGCTACAACCTCGTCCCGCTGGTGGACAAGGAACAGGGCGGCGACCTTCTCGACCGTATCAAGCTCATCCGTAAGAGAATCGGCCTCGACCTCGGTATCCTCGTCCCACCCATCCGCATTATCGATAACGTCAGCATAGACGCGTCCGAGTACCTGATCAAGATACGCGGGACTGAGATCGCGCGCGGGAAGATTATGATCAACCGCTTCCTCGCGATGAATCCCAAACTCGACCTCGCGCAGCTCGACGGGATTGAGATCAAGGAACCCGCGTTCGGGCTTCCCGCGAAATGGATCGCGGAGCCGGAACGCCAGAAAGCGGAATCCCAGGGCTTCGATATCTTCGACCCGCCCTCGGTAGTCGCCACCCATCTGACCGAGCTCATTAAGCGGAACGCCTCCGAGATACTCACCCGGCAGGACGTGCAGGCGATGTTCGACGCGCTCCGCAAGGAATACCCGTCGGTAGTGGACGAAGTGTTGAAGATACCCGGCGCGGTCGGCGAACTCCAGAAAATCTTACAGAACCTGCTCCGCGAGGGAGTCAGGATAAGAAATATGCTCGTGATCCTCGAAACTTTCGCGGACTACGCGGGCACGGTCAAGAATATCGATATGCTGACGGAATTTATCCGTCAGGCGCTCGGTAAGCAGATCACGACGAATTTCGTGGACGAGACCTCCGGCTCGATCAGGGGGATTATCCTCGACCCGGAACTGGAACAGCTCCTGTCCGACTCGATCCATGAGAAGCCCGAAGGCCTCGTATCGACCCTCGACCCGTCCATCCTGCATAGTTTCGTCGACGAAGCCGGGACTGTAATCGAGGAATGCCTCCAGCGCGGTATCCAGCCCGTGATCCTCGCGTCGCAGAAAATACGCCGTCTGGTGCGGGAGATGCTCGAACGGTCGTTCCCGTCGATACCCGTGCTCTCCTACTCGGAAATTCCGTCGAAGGTATCGCTGGATCAGGTGGGTATCATCCGGCTGAAGATGATGGCCGAAGTGTAAGACGGGCAAGGAATTGTAACAAGATTTTATTGCGATAAAGGTTATTTGATGTTAAAATTATTAACGATTTCGAGGGGAGTCGACTATGGAATATCTTATTTTCGAGGGTCCGACCTATAAGGACGCTATGAACCAGATGTACACGATGGGTGTGCAGAAAAATATGCTCGACCAGATGCAAATCATTAAAAAGGTCGAAGAGGAGAAAAAGAGCTTCTTCGGGCTGAAAAAGAAAAAGAACTGGAAGATCATAGTCGGCGTGTTCGAGGATAAGCCCGTGAAACGGCAGAAAAGCGCGACGACGCAGGAATATGCCACCCCCGACCTTTTCCCGAATTCCAATCCCCATCCCCAGACCCAATCCCAGCAGGATAACCTGAACCTTAAAACGGAACTACAGGATATGAGAAAAGCTCTTGCCGAGATGATCAATTCCCGGATGAACGAAATCAAGGATAACCTGATACAGGATAAAATCAGCCGCGAGATGACGCAGGATAACCAGATTCTCGAGGATGTCGAGATATCCAAGAAAAACCTCGAATGGGCGGAAAAATTCCTGCGCGACCGCACGTTCGCCCAGTTCCTGATCGACGATATGATGGAGCATCTCCGCCGCCAGAAAAGTGATGTCCGTATCGAGAAAGCGCACATGCTCGGCGCGGTACGCGATTTCCTCACGTCGAACCTCGTCAGCGAGGATATTTCAATCGACAACTATAACTTCGGCAATATCATCCTGTTCGCGGGCCCCACGGGCGTGGGCAAGACGATTACGCTGGTGAAGATGGCCGCCCATGTCGCCGAGATGCGCCGTAAGAAGATGCGTTTCATATCGGTCGACCGTTATAAAGTCGGCGCGGACTCCCAGCTCAAGACCTACGCCGAACTCCTCAAAGTCCCTTTCTATCCCATCCATAAGCAGGAGGATTTCTTCGATCTTATCAATATCAATGAATCCGATTTCACGTTTATCGACACCGCCGGAAAAAGCCCGCGCGAGACGATTGCGATCAAGGAGCTCGGCGACTGGATCAAGCGCACCGGCAAGAAGATCGATATCCATCTCGTAGTCAGCGCGACCACCAAGCCGCAGGATCTGGACTATATTATAGAAAAATATTCGGTGCTGGACTATCATCATATTATCGCGACGAAGTTCGACGAGACCCGTCACATGGGTTCGGTTATTTCCGCGGTGTATCGCGCGAAAAAACCGCTGTCGTTCGTCACCAACGGGCAGGAAGTCCCGCAGGACTTCAAAATAGCTAATCTAGAATCAATTATTGCCGATTCTATTAAGTAGGAAATAACGAGGGGACTCAGAATGGCATCATCAGTATTATTAGGGCCGGATCAGGCCGAAGGACTACGGAAAATGATGGGGGATTACCCCCAGTCGCAAACAAAAATTATCGCGGTGACGTCCGGTAAGGGCGGAGTGGGCAAGAGCAACTTCGCGGTCAACCTCGGCATCACGCTCGCCAATATGAAAGACCCCCATAACCCCGACACCCCCAAGAAGAAGGTGCTGGTTATGGACGCCGACCTCGGCCTCGCGAACGTCAACGTGCTCCTCGGCATCATCCCGAAATTCAACCTCCTGCACGTCCTGCGCGGCCAGAAGAAGCTGTCCGACATCATTATCAAAACCGACCTCGGTATCGATATCATAGGCGGCGCGTCCGGCTTCAGCCAGCTCGCCAACCTCAGCGACGACGACAAGCGTCACTTTATCGAGGATATGAAGGATATCAGTTACGCGGATTACCTGATTATCGATACGTCGGCGGGTATCTCGTCCAACGTCATCTCGTTCGTCCTCGCGGCGCACGAGACGGTGGTGATCACTACCCCGGAACCCACGTCGATCACGGACGCCTACGGCATTATCAAGTCGATCGTGGTGGAGTCGGAGATCCCGAACATCAAGCTCGTCATCAACCGCGTCCGCAGCGCGACCGAAGGGTCGAAGGTATCGAAGAAGATTATCGAGATCGCGAGCCAGTTCCTGAACGTCAAGATCGAGAATATCGGGTATATCTACGACGACCCGCTTGTGAGCGACTCCGTGCGGCGGCAAATCCCGTTCGTGGTGATGGCGCCGAAGTCGAATATCGCGCTCTGCGTGAACCATATCGCGCGGCGGATCATGAATATCGAGGTATCCGAGGAGCATTCGGGCTTCAAGAAATTTTTCTCCGCGATGTTCGGCGGTCACTGAGTGACATCTATCCCGATATCACACGCATGTTCACTATCTCTACATTGCCCGTGTTGAAAGCCTTGTACCTTCTCGGCGACGTTCGGCGGTCACTGAGTGACTTCTATCCCGATATCATACGCATGTACACTATCTCTACATTGACTGTGTTAAAAGCCTTGTGTCTTCTCGGCGATGTCACGTCACCCCGAGCCTGTCGAGGGGTCACTGAAAGAAATTAGCCGATGTAGAAATCAACCGGAAACAATCACGGGCTGTCGCGAAGACGGCCTTTTTTCTAATATCGATTTTATTGTAAAAGATTTTCCGTTTTTAGGGTTAATCCGATATACTATCCGTATGAAAAATCAACCTACCCTGTTTGATGATGTGAATAAAACAGTCTCAATGCTATTATTTCAATCGAAGGATATCCTGCGCGATCATTTTATCGCTATGTATCTTCATGGATCACTGGCAACAGGTGATTTTAATCCAGAAACTAGTGATGTGGATTTTGTGATTATCACTACAAGTTTTTTATCAGACGTAACAATTCAGGAACTACGCATCATGCATAAATCTTTAATGAATCAGTTTCCCGTATGGGGAGAACGACTTGAAGGGTCTTTTGTGAGCAAAGACTTATTAAAGCAAGGTACACCTCCCACCGAGCCCCGGCCATACATCAATCAAAAATCTTTTAATATCGCACCCTATGGTTACGAATGGGCTCTTGAAAAGCATGTATTACGTGAAAAATCGATCGCTCTCACTGGAATACCCGCAAGCACATTTATCGCTCCGGTTTCATTAGATGAGATTCGAGGGGCGGTAATCAATCTACTTCGGTATGATTGGGAACCGTTACTTCGGGAACCGTCGCGCCTCCATGATTCGGGCTACCCCGAATACACGATACTGACCATGTGCCGATGCCTATACACCATTGAAAATAATGGTATTGTTTCGAAAAAAGTTGCCGCGGAATGGGTACAAAACAGATTCCCGGAGTGGAAAGGGTTGATCGGGAGTGTGTGGAATGAAACTGCCGGTATTGAAAAGGTACAGGAGTATATTTCCTACGTCATCAGCCGGACAGAATAAAAAAAACGCCCCGCAAAAAGTTTTCTTTCTGCGGGACGTAATTGTTATTATTCATTATCCCTCGACAATGGTTCGGCTACGCTCACCATCCGCTCGGGATGACAACTTGACCTACTTGAGCATTTTCAGATAATTCGCTACGTCGAACTTGTTGTTCGCGTCGGCGGCCTCGGCGGGTGTCATCCCGTACTTATCGGGCTTGGCCGGATCGACGTCGAGAGTCAGCAGGTACTTCACCGTTTCGAGCTTGCCCGCGAGCGCAGCCCAATAAAGCGCGGTGCGTCCGCTCATATCCGCCTGATCGGGGTCGACCCCCTTCCCGACGAAATACTTCATCATATCGATATACCCGTACTGCGCGGCGAGAATGAACGGGGTGATCCCGAACTTGTCCTTCACCTTGTAGTCCACCCCGTAATTAATGAGGTACTCGATCAGGTCGGAATTTCCGCCCTTGACCACCTGGTGCAGTACGTTCTGGTTGAGGGAGTTTTTAGCGTTCAAATTCGCCCCGAGGGTGACCAGGTACTGGACAACCTCGAGCCTCCCGGCGACCGCCGCGGCGATAACCGGGGTAATCCCTTCGTTATCGGACGTGTTCATATCGGCGCCCTGGTTCAGGAGATAACGTATGATGTCCATATTCCCCTTGCGGCATGCCTCATGCAGCGGGGTACTGCCGGTCTTGGAGGCAACCTGTACCTTCGCGCCCATATAGATCAGCATTTCGACCATCTTGCCGTATCCGTTAAACGACGACCAATGCAGGCATGACCACCCGTTGAAGTCCTTCGCGTTCGGATTAGCCCCCTTATATATCAATTGGGTGGCGTACTGGGTATCGCCCGATTTGACTGCGGATAGTAATTCGTGATTGATATCCGCCGCGAAACCCGCCCCGGCGAAAAAAAACACCAGACCTAAAACCATGAGTTTGTTTTTCATAGATTACTCCTTGTTCTCTTTTGCAATAATCCCTCTGTATAAAGGAGGGATTGCAGATTACTCCGTTTCCTTTATACTTTAACGGCAATAACCGGGAGATTGTGAGAGTTGCGATAAAAAATATTTTACCGACTTGACGAAATGAATAGTTTTTAGTATTTTTTATTCTAATAAAATTGTTAAAGGAGAGGCATTATGGCTAAGGATCTGGTATTTTCAACTAAGGCCCATCAGAAGATTCTTTCGGGTGTGGAAAAGATGGCGAACGCCGTCGGCGCGACCTTAGGACCCCGTGGAAGAAATGTCTTAATTGATAAAAAATTCGGGGCACCTACGAGTACGAAGGACGGTGTGACTGTGGCAAAGGAAATCGAACTTGAGGATAAGTTCGAGAATATGGGCGCACAGATGCTGAAAGAAGCGGCGACCAAAACCAACGACGATTCCGGCGACGGTACCACGACCGCCACGGTTCTCGCGAACGCGATTATTAAGGAAGGATTCAGAAATGTTACCGCAGGCAGTAACCCTATCCTGATTAAGCGCGGTATCGATAAGGCCGTCGACGCCATTGTCGCCGAGATCAAGAAGATGGCCCGCCCTGTGGACAGCAGCGACGATATTATGCATGTTGCGTCCATATCCGCGAACAACGATCCTTCTATCGGGAAGCATATCTCTCACGCGATGGACAAAGTCGGTAAAGACGGCGTCATCACGGTCGAGGATTCCAAATCGATGGATACGTTCGTAGAAGTGGTCGAGGGTATGCAGTTCGACCGCGGCTATCTTTCGCCCTACATGGTTACCAACGCCGAAAGCATGGTTGCCGAGCTTGAAGATGTGTTTATCCTTTTATACGATAAAAAGATCGCGACCGTGAAGGAACTTCTGCCGTTATTGGACAAAATTTCCCAGAGCGGCAAACCCCTCATGATTATCGCCGAGGATGTCGAGGGCGAAGCTCTCGCTACCCTCATACTCAATAAACTTCGCGGCGTGCTGATGGCTGTCGCGGTTAAGGCGCCGGCGTTCGGCGACCGCAGAAAGGCGATGCTCGACGATATCGCGGTATTGACCGGCGGTACGGTGATCACCGAGGATATGGGTATGACCCTCGAGAAAGACGCGGTAATCGCTAATCTCGGCCGCGCCAAGAAAGTGATCATCGGTAAGGAAAATACGACTATTATCGACGGTAACGGTACCGAAGATGCCCGCAAAGAGCGTATCAAACAGATCAAGGCGCAGATCAAGGAAACCACCTCCGATTACGACCGTGAGAAGCTCCAGGAGCGTCTCGCGAAGCTGTCCGACGGAGTGGCCGTTATCAAAGTCGGCGCCGCGACCGAAGTCGAACTGAAAGAGAAGAAAGCCCGCGTCGAAGACGCGTTATCCGCGACCAAAGCGGCTGTCGAAGAAGGGATTGTCCCCGGCGGCGGCGTAGCGTACCTCAAGGCTCAGAAAATTCTCGAGAAAATGAAGGGCGCGAACGAAGAAGAACAGGTCGGTATCAATATCGTGCTGAAAGCGCTCGAAGCGCCTCTCAAGCTGATTGCTGAAAACGCCGGTATCGACGGTTCGGTAATCGTGATGAAGGCGAAAGAAGCGCCTGTTGGACAGGGATACGACGCTCTCAAGAACGAATGGGTCGACCTGATGAAGACAGGTATCATCGATCCCGCAAAGGTCGAACGTACCGCGTTGCAGAACGCCGCGAGTATCGCGGGAACCCTGCTGACCACCGAAGTGATGGTCGCCGATAAGCCCGAGGATAAATCTTCCTCGATGCCCGGCGGCGGAATGGGTGGTATGGGCGGAATGGGTGGCATGGGCGGAATGGACATGTACTAGGGCGCACTTCGGCTTCGCTCAGTGACCTACTTCGAACTCGCTCAGTAACCGTGGTTCGACTCCCCGATAGGAACTCTGGGCAAGCACTCACCATGACAGATTAATAAATACCAAGAAATATCACAAAAGGGACGCGGAATGCGTCCCTTTTTTAATTGTTGATATATACGGGTAATAAAAATGGGGCTGCCTTTTGAGACAGCCCCTTATATTAACCTAATTTTAATAAATCGTACCTGTTACATTATATAGATTCATATCACAATTTCCTACTCCAGATACATAGTATGGACGTAAAATATAGAATCCGACAACCGGGGCAGTAAATGTCAAATTTTCAATAACCCCACCCCCGCCACTACTTTTTGAAGCTACTAGACAACCAAGTATTGGATACTGAAAATAAACATATATATCGAAATTTGCAGTTCCATAAGGGACGAGTCGAACTCGAATAGTACCTGGGGAGCTAACATATATCTGATAATATTGTGAACTACTAAAAGAAGGTAAGGAAGAAACACTTAACCATGGATTACATGGTACTTTATCATGGGCTTGAAGATAATCTGTCCATAAAGAGTTTTAAATGAACACGTTATTTGTTCCCGCCAAGTAATAATCATTAAAGAGATGAACCGTCTCAGGTATTGTTCCTGCATCATACCAATTGACAAATCGGGGCTAATACACACATATTTTTTATTACCGGCAGAAGTTTGTAATGAATAAAAAAATATTCGATTTACTGACCCGATTGGAAGACGATCAGGTTATTCTATAGTAAATATCCAAAATTCTCATGCATTACCATAACCTCTCAGATAAATATGATTAATTTATCTCTTGCGGGAAATATTATGCGCATTATAATTGTATGACAGGAAAACGGGGAGGACGGTATGGAAGAAAAAATATTCGACGTGATGATAGAGCTCGAGGAAGATTTGGCGGTTCTCTATAAAAAACTGGGCGGGATTTCCCGTTTCGCGTCCGTCCGCGACGTATTCGAGTTCATGGTGAAACAAGCCAGCGCGAGGGCTCTCCATATCCGCGCGTTTATGAAGGAGCTCCAGGCCCCCGCGTTCAACACCGTCGCAGTGAAGGAGTTGCACAACCGTCTGAAGGACAGTGTTTTCATCGATACCCTCAACGAACCCGACCTGAACAACTGCCTCGAGAAGCTCGGCAGCGCGGAGGATGTGATCGGGAAACTCTACATGAGTATGGCGGATTACTACGGGAAGGTGGCCGATTATTATATGAAGGTCGGCGCCAAGATCGAGTCGTACTCTCACGAGGAGTTCGCGCGGCGGGATATTCTGAAGAAACGGAAACATTAATAAGGAATACGATTTCTGTATTAACTGTAAACGCAGACTGTTCGACTTTTTCGCCCGTCCCCCAAAGGAAATAGAATAAAATAACGCTTGCTATTTTTAGGGTATTATTCTATGATTATCCCTCAACTAGGTAATTTTTCTAACCGCCGGATGTGAAAGGATTCCGAATGAAAGTTCTCTTCTTCATTAAAAACGTTATTGCGACCCTGTTCACCTACACCTTTGGGTACGTTTTTACCCTGATTTTTTGCCTGCTCGCGCTCCTGTTCGCGCTTTTTAAATTAACCGGCGCGGTGAACGTCGTATTCCGCATGTGGGCATTTTCCCTGTTTTTTATTACCGGGATGTTCGTTACCGTGAGGGGAAAAGAAAATCTCGAAAAGGGCAAGGGCTATATCTTCCTGATCAATCATTCAAGCTTTTTCGATATTCCCGGGATGATGCTGATCATACCGGGCATCAAGTGGATCGGCCGCGAGAAGCTGGTAAAAATTCCCGTTTTCGGCCGGATGCTACTCAATACGGGCTATATCCCGCTGAATATGAACAGCGTGAAGAGTATCCGCGACACCCTCGCGGCCGCGCTGGAACGCGGGAAGGAATCGTCTGCTATCGGCGTATTTCCCGAGGGAAGCCGTTCTCTCGACGGGCGTATCGGGTCGTTCAAACGCGGCTTTATCTATCTTCTGCGGAACTGCGATTTGGACGTAGTCCCTATCACGCTGAACGGGTTTTTCAGCTTTAAGCCGAAGTACCGGTTTTATATCGATACCGCTATCCCCCTCGAGGCGATTATCCATCCGCCCCTATCGAATGCTGCTCTGAGGGAAAAGACCGACGAAGAAATAGTATCCCTGACAAAAAGTATCATCGAATCGGAGTACAAAATATCGATAAGAGCGGTAAAACTATGAAAAAAGAACGGATATGTATCGTCAACCCGATCGCGGGAAACGGATTTTCTGAGAGCCAGGTACCCATTCTGAAAACAATGCTCGAAAAGCATAAAATCCCGTCGAAAATTGTATACACCGAAAAGAAAGGCCACGCTACCGAGTTAGCCGCCGACTTTATTAAAAAGGGATATAAGCATATCCTCGCGATGGGCGGCGACGGCACGTTCAGCGAGGTGGCGCAGGCGCTGATCGGGCATCCCGACGTCATATTCGGCCCTATTTCCGCCGGCACCGGCAACGATTTTATCCAAATCCTCGGCTTCTCGGATCATTTCACCCCCGAAGACTGGGACACCTACTTCGAAGAGAACACGATTATGATGGACGCGGGCAACTGTAACGGGCATTATTTCATCAACGGGATGGGGTTGGGGATGGACGCGCAGGTCGCCGCGGAGAATTACCGGCACGAGCACCGCAAGCCGCCCAGCGAAACCGCCGAGGTAAAAAAAGGCGGCAAGAAGAAATATATCTGGCATATCGTAAAAACCCTCCTGTTCTACCGTGAGAAAATCGCGGATATTATTTACGACGGGAATAACGAGACCCGTTCCATATTCCTGAACAGTATCGGGATGGGACGGCGTATGGCGGGGAGCATGTACCTGACGCCCCGCTCGTTCGCCAACGACGGACTGATGGATATCTGCATGATACGCAAACTCGGCATCTTCGGGCGTCTGGGGGCGCTTTCACGGGTACAGAAACAGACGCATCTGGACGCGCCGTATGTAAAATATATTCAGACGGCGAAGATTTCCTACGAGTTCAATCAGGAAGTGCCGTCTCATCTGGACGGCGAACTGTACTTCAATAAAAATTTCGACATCAAGGTGATGCCCGCTGCGATTAAGATTATTTATAATCCTAAGGGCAAGCACTTCTTCAAGGTATAACGTGAGACCGGGTTTCCCCCTAAAGGGCTTGTTGACAAATCCGGTTTTGTCATTGCGAGGCGTCATGGTGAGCTGGTCGAACCATAGCCGAAGCAATCTATTTTAATACCATATAATGAATAAAGATAGACTGCTCGCCGTTTCGCGTCTCGCAGTGACAAAAGAGAGCTGAAATTCCTACTTCGTCAACAAGCCCTAAAAGATTACCACGCGGAATAAGTATTTTACCCTGATTATCATTATCTCTCTAAAACTATCAAAAACTATCATCCGTTATTTTTACCAGAATCGGAAAAATATATTTTCCCGGTCAAGCTATGTGTCTCAATGCAATTATAGGTAAACACCCCTCTATAACACTGTAATTCAATTGACAATTAAGATTTTAGGTATTATATTATTAAACAGGTCAAAATATTTTTTAACTTTTACTTAAAAAATTCAGGAGGAAATTATGGTAGAAAAAAGAACAAAAGCTGAGATTAAGGTTTTAATGGTGTATCCCGCGTCTCCCGTGACATTCTGGAGCTTCAAGCACGCGCTTTCGTTTGTCGGGAAGAAGGCGGCTTTTCCGCCTCTGGGATTGATGACCATCGCGGCGTTATTGCCCGCTCATTACAAAGTTAAACTAATCGACATGAATATAGCTCCGCTGAAAGAAAAGGATATTCTTGATACGGATATCGTTTTCATATCCGCGATGATTATCCAAAAAGAATCGTTCCATGAAGTGGTCGCGCTCTGCAACCGCCTTGGTAAAAAGGTGGCGGTGGGCGGTCCCTATCCCACGACATCCCCCCATCTGATGACCGGCGTGGATTACCTTATCCTCAACGAAGCGGAACTCACGTTACCGAAGTTTATCGAGGATTACGAGAACGGCGCCGCTCAGAGGATCTATACCTCCGACGTCAAGCCCGACATTTCCCTTATCCCGCCGCCGCGTTACGATATTGTGGATATCGATAAGTATTCCACCATGATGCTCCAGTACTCGCGCGGATGCCCGTTCAACTGTGAATTCTGCGATATTATCGAATTATTCGGGCGCGTCCCGCGCGTGAAAGAGCCCGCGCAGTTCGTCAACGAACTGGATGTTATCTACAAAACCGGATTCAGGGGCGTAGTCTTTATCGTGGACGACAATTTTATCGGGAATAAGCGTCAGGTGAAGAAACTTCTCCCGGAAGTAATCAGGTTCCAGGAGGAACGGGGTTATCCGTTCGAGTTTAACACCGAGGCAAGCGTCAATCTCGCGGACGATCAGGAACTGCTCGACCTGATGGTAAAATCCGGGTTCAGCATGGTGTTCCTTGGCCTCGAGACGCCGGTTGAAAAATCCCTGCTCAGTATGCAGAAAGCGCAGAATACGAAATCCGACCTGATGACCAATGTACTCAAGATACAAAAAGCGGGTATCGAAGTCACCGGCGGATTTATCCTCGGTTTCGACGACGACCCCGACGATATATTCGACAGGCAGATCGATTTTATCCAGCAAGCCGGGATACCGATGGCGATGGTCGGGCTGCTGACCGCGCTCCCTAAAACTCAGCTTTATAAACGTCTCGAAGCGGAAGGCCGTATCGTGAACGAATCCTCCGGCAACAACACCCACGACCTCAAGCTGAACTTTATCCCCGTCATGGACCAGGACACTCTGCTCGAGGGATACAAGCGGGTGATCAGGACGATTTATACGCCGAAGAATTATTTCGAACGCTGCAATACGATGATGAAGAATATGGGGAATTATTCACGGCCGGCCGCGAAGATGGCTCCCGGGGTTATTCTCCACAACATCAAGGGGTTATTCTCCTCGTTTTTCCGCCAGCTCTTTTCTTCCTACGGGTTCGATTACCTGAAGTATATGATCCATTCGTTGTTCGGCAAAATGTCGCTTTTCGTTCTCGCTGTATCAAAGGCCGTCATGGGATATCATCTTTTTAAGATCACCAACGAGATCGTGAAATCGGATAAGTTCAAACTCTATCTGGAAGAAAGACTGTATACGCTGGAAAACCGTCTGGATAGGATGAGCGACATCCATGTGGAAAAACCCGTGATCAAGCTGGTGATATTCCATAAAGACATGATGTCGAAAATACGCAGGAATTTTATCAAACTCAGCAAGAAAACGGATGCCAAACTCGAACATTCTCTCGACGCGTTTACCGCTAACGTCAAGGTTTACCTGAACGAATTTGTCGTACTGGTTCGTGAAAAAGCCCGGAGTTTGGATCTGCGCGACTTAAAGAATAATCTCGAAAAGATTAAACCGTCGATACTCACAAAGATCGATAAAATCAGGAAGAGTTATAACAAGAGCAGTAAGCTGGTCAGGGAGTATTTCCAGGACGCTTACCAAAGGATCGAAGACCAGATCAGTATTCTGATAGCGATCCTCGATAACCAATCTGCGATAACGGTATCGGCTGATTCATAGACTTCCTAGGATGTCTGCCCCTTACCAAAGGGGCAGACCGATACGCATATCCCGCATAGGCTGATCTCCTCGTCCAGCCGTTCGCGCGATAGTCTCCGTGCCGTTTC
>JABLXV010000080.1 GCA_013177895.1 Brevinematales bacterium
CAACTTTCGCCTTGAATTCCGCTGAATGCTTGGTTCGCTGTGACATTGTTTTTCTCCTTCTGTATTTTACAATATCCACAGCAAAATTTCACCTTAACTGCCTGTCCAGTTTTTGGGGCGCATTATATAGATTCTTTGTTCAAAAAAATAAATTGAGCTTTGAGATAATTTATTTAAAGGATTTTGTTTTTTTATTGATGGTGATTCTATAATTTTTATTTGGTCTATTTCTTTTATTTTATTTATTATATATTTATTTTTTTCATCAAGAAATAACCAAATAAAGTCTAAATTTGATATACTTTGAAAGACCAATGTATCTTGCATTGATTCTTTATTAAAACATGTTACTGATAATACACTTTTTATATTTTCTTCATCAATAAAATGTTTATAAATGTGTCGATTAATGCATTTTTTAAATTCCTCCAACTCATTATATTTCCAAAACAAGATTCCATGTGTTTTACAAGTTTCTTGAAATTCATTTATTTTTGTTTTTTGAATATCTTTTTCCGTGTATTCATCGGAAATGTGCTGATTTAAAAAATATACAAGAATTTTTTTATTTTGCTCTTTCATTAAAAGTATTTCTTCTTCAGTACCGGAGTTATATAATTTAGTTGGAGTTCCGAAACGATTTCGAAAAACAGCAATTATTGCATCGCAACTATCTACAAGTTGTTTGTTAATGACTTGTTGAGGGTATTCTCCTGTTGAAGGATAAGAATCTCCTTTCCAATTGATAGGTAATAAATTTACTTTATTTGTTTTTCCCTCTGATTTATTAAAATCATAAATTTCTTGTTCTATAATTTTTATTTCTTCTTTTACGTCAGATGGGCATGAAATAAGAATTGAGTACTGTTTTACGTATTGCATATAATATCCTATAAAAAGAATACATCTAGGTAGAATTTTAATACTTGAACATAAAGATAGCAAGAAGCGATTAACTCTAGTTTTTAACAAAAAAGTATTTACTAAAATATAATAGTTTCAGGGATTTATGTTAAAATCCCGAAACTTGTTTTTCCCCCCGAATCAGGCTATCATATTTCGATTCTAAAACGTTAATAGTATCGGGAATAAAATCTTTTTTATCAAAAGTGACGGAATTATTCTCCCCGGTTGTTTCATTATTAACGAAGGAGATATGGAGAATGGGTGTGCAGATCGACATCGAGGAGTATTACAAGCAGTACGGCCCGATGGTTCTCAGACGATGCAGATCGATCCTACGCGACCCGAACAAGGCGATGGATGCGATGCAGGACGTTTTTGTGAACCTCATGCGGTACCGCGATAAGCTGACGGGGCAATACCCGTCGAGCCTGCTCTACCGGATGGCGACCAACATATGCCTCAATATTCTCCGCCGCGACAAACTCGGCCCGCAGGCGACAGACGACGAGATCCTGCAGGAGATCGCCGGGTCGGACGATATCCACGGCGCTTTCGAAGCGCGGGATGTGGTCGACAGGATTTTCACCGACGAGAAAGAGTCGACCAAAACCATCGCGGTTCTCTACCATCTTGACGGGCTTACCCTCGATGAGGTCGCCGAAGAGGTGGGAATGTCGGTCTCGGGTGTCCGTAAACGGCTGAGAAACCTTCGTGAAAAAGTGAATAACCTGAAGGAGGTCTAACATGTCAAACACCAATTCCGCCGTCCCCGATTATCTACTCGAACGATTCCTGCTGAACGAACTGCCTAAGAAAAAAATGAAAGAAATTTCAGATAAAGTGGAGAACGACCCCGTTTTACAGGCGAAACTCGACGAGCTTCGCAAATCGAACGAGGAAATCCTCGCGATGTTCCCGGCCGCCGAATTCGCGGCGAAGGTCAACGACCGTTATAAGAACGCGGCGCGTCTCGACCAGATCGAACGCGAGATCGAACCGTTCGACTTCGGCAGATGGATGCGGAAATGGGCCTATGTCGCCGCCCCGATCGCCGCGTCGCTCGTCGTAGTCATCATCGTTTCCCTATCGAACTTTACATCGACCGGGAATACCATAGTCATTCCCGGAAATTCCGGTAACGGCGGTAACGGGGTTACCGTTATCGACGAGAACCGCATCAAGGGGTTGACGCCCTATCTGAATATCTACCGCAAGCAGGGCGCGAAGATCGTGCAGCTCGCGGAACGCTCCATAGCCGAGGCCACCGATATGCTGCAAATCAGCTATGTCGCTTCCGGCAGGCCTTATGGTATGATATTCTCTATCGACGGGAACGGCGTGGTGACTACTCATTATCCCGAGTTCTCCTCGAAACCTACGACACTTGCCCAGCAGGGCGAGACTCTCCTCGGTAAGGCGTATATGCTGGACGACGCTCCTTATTTCGAACGTTTCTTCTTCGTCACTTCCGATAAACCCATCGATCAGGACAAGGTCATACTCGCCGCGGAAAAACTGGCCGTCAATATGCAGATTGCGATGACGGACAAGCTGGTTCTGCCCGCCGGTCTGGAACAGTATTCGTTCATCCTGATTAAGGAGGGAAAATAATGAAAGCCATCAATAAAACATTCCTGTTTCTGTTATTAATATTAGGTATCGGTAACACGATGTGGGCGCAGGCGTTCGTCCGATTCGCGGTCATTATCGGCGCTAACGACGGAGGCTCCGGGAAGGTCAAGCTCCAGTACGCGGTTTCCGACGCACAGTCGGTCGCTAAGGTGCTGGTCGACCTCGGCGGCGTAAAAAAGACGGACATCATGTTTCTCGCCGATCCTTCGCCCGCGCAGGTTATCAACGGCTTGAACGAGATGAGCAAGAAGATTCTTGCCGCAAAACCGAATTATAACCGTGTCGAGGTTGTTTTTTATTACTCCGGGCATTCCGACGAAAAGGGGCTTCTCCTCAAGGGAGACCTGCTCAGCTACGGGAAACTGAAGACGATGATACAGGACCTGCCCGCCGACGTTCGAATCGCCATACTCGATTCCTGCGCGTCGGGAATGATGACTAAGAATAAAGGCGGCGTAAAAGTCGCGCCGTTCCTTCTGGATACATCCACCCAAATGAAGGGATACGCGTTCCTGTCCTCCAGCGCCGCCGACGAAGCGTCGCAGGAATCCGACTCGATAGGCGCGTCCTTCTTCACGCATTATCTGGTATCCGCCCTTTTAGGCGCGGCCGACGCGAACCAGGACGGAAAGGTAACGTTGAACGAGACCTACCAGTTTGCGTTCGACGAGACCCTCGCGCGGACGGAACAGACGTTAAGCGGGCCGCAGCACCCCGGATACGATATCCAGATGAGCGGTTCGGGCGATGTGGTTATGACCGATATCCGTGTCACATCGGCGGCTCTGCTGCTGAGCGAGAAGCTCGGCGGACGCGTCTTTATCAGGAGTACGTCCGGCAAGCTGGTAGCCGAACTCTTCAAACTCCCGAACCAGCCGGTTCAGCTAGGGCTTGAACCGGGCGGGTATGTCATCACGGTCGATATTAAGGGTAATCTTTACCAGTGTAAGGCGTTACTGAAAAGCGGCGCGCAGACGGTTATCCTGCCGTCGAACTTCGTCCCGATTTCCGCCGAGGCCAATGTGAACCACGGGGATGTCGTGAGTATCACCAATATTAAAAGCAAGACGATTATTACGACGAATATGCAGATAATTACAGTACTTCCCGAAGGACAGACCGACGATCAGGAATTGCAGACGCTTCTCGAACAGGCGAAATTGAACGCACAGACCTATAAACCCGCTGATACCGGGCAGCAGACGGTCGCCACTCAGGGGATAGTTGTTCACGCGCCTGAGGCGAATAGCGGGGCGACCATTATCCTGACTCTGCCTCAGTTGTCGTTCCTGAATTTCCCCGGGTATCAGTTCACCGACGCGGGTAGCGAGTACGAGAATAGGGTGATCGGTTTCGGGTATATGCTCAATCCCACCGATAAGAAGGTCGTGCATCATATATGTTTCGATTATGCGAACGGGTATTCCGACCGCCTGATCGGCGCGAGCTTCTCGTTCGTCTCCCATACTGTCGGGGAATTTATGCTGGGATACATGGCCTCCGCGATTATCAACAACGGCGGGGATTTTAATGTCGGCGCGATGCATGCCGGTATCGGTAATGTGACGTCTGGATATATGATGGGTAACCAGATGGCCGGAGTCTATAACACGGTTGGTAACGACTTTACCGGATTTCAGGCCGCCGGGGTATTCAATAAGGTAAAAAACCGGATGCTAGGAATGCAGGCCGCGGGTATATTTAATATATCCGGCGGTAGCGTGGGCGTACAGGCGGCGGGCATATTCAATACCGCCGAGACGCTTCTCGGCGTGCAGGCGGCGGGCATATTCAATAAAGCGCGCGATATGAACGGTATCCAGGCCGGCGGCGTATTCAATATGGCGGTCGGCGTGATGAACGGCTTGCAGGTCGCGGGCGTCGTGAATATGGCGGGCGATTTGAACGGCGCGCAGGTCGGCGTCGTCAACGTAGTCGCCGGCACTGTGAACGGCGTACAGGTCGGAGTGCTCAATATCTGCGACGAAATGAACGGTATCCCCATAGGGCTGATTAATATATCGAAGAACGGCTATAACCGGATACAGGCGTGGTATGACGAGACATCGTTCATAAACGCCGGTTTTACCCTCGGCACGAAGTATATCTATAACTCGTTCAGCGTCGGTATGAATACCGAAGGGAACCGGATGAGTTTCGGACTGGGGCTGGGACTGCATTTCCCGATGAACGGGTGCTATATTAATATGGAAGGAGCTTTCCATCCGATCGCTCCGCTCGATAAACCCTGGATCATCTTCGCCGACGGGCAGAATATCAGCTCGCTCGTGCGTATCAAGTTAGGCTTCGGGGTGGAGCTCGGTTCGAGTTTCGCGGTCTTCGCGGGCATCTCATACACCTTGTTCGTACCCGCCTCGGAGTTGGGAATCCCCGAAGCGGTGACATACGACGAAGCGATTAGTCCCGTGATCGGCAACGCAGTCGATTGGGTCAACTTTAACATCAAGAGCTGGCCGGGCTTCTATATTGGATTGGAATTCTAACCGACTGAGTCGGGGATGTGTATTATAGATAAAAGGTAAAACATCCATCATCAGATACGGCAGCCGGAAAGAGGAGCATTCTCCTTTTTCCGGTTTCGCCGTTTACGGAGGAGATTATGGAACGGCTTGAAAAACTATCCGGGCGGAAATGTTACCTTTCACCGCTCAGGGAAGAGGACACTTACATCTTAGCGAAATGGCAGAACGATCCGGAGGTTTCATTCCCGCTCAATAATACGCATCGTCAGCTCGATATGAACGCCGAAAAGGAATTTTTAGAAATGATCCGTCAGAACGGGTGGCATTATTTTATTATTGTCGCGCGAAATGACGGCGAACCTATCGGGGCGTGTTTCCTGCTGGAGGTGGATATGCATAACCGGACGGCGGAATTCGGTATCTTTATCGGCGATAAGACCCGATGGAAACAGGGTTACGCTACCGAGGCGACCAGACTTATCCTGGACTACGGGTTCCGCGTCCTGACACTGCATAATATCTGGCTGCGGGTGTTTGCGTTCAATACGGCCGCGATGAAGGTTTACCGAAGGGTGGGGTTTAAGGAAATAGGATTCCAGAGGGAAATCCGCCTGATGAACGGGAAGTATTACGACTTCTATATGATGGATATACTTTCGGAGGAATTCGAGGGGGTGAACCATGGAACCGTTGGTTAAGCTGAAAGGAAAACGCTGCTCGCTCGCGCTGATCGAACAGGGCGACTTTGAAAAAATCGACGCATGGCTATGCAATCCCGAAATGAATCACTTACTGCCGAGCTCTTACCGCAGAATGTTTACGAAGTCCGCAGAGGAAATAGTGACCGAGCGTATCAAGAGCGGGGAGCACTTTTTCTCGATCCGCCTCACCCTAACGGGGGAGATGATCGGGTACTGCTGGATTTTCGGAATCGATCATGTCAACCGTTTCGCGTATGTGGGTATCCTGATCGGCAATCCCGCCTATTGGGGGAAGGGGTTCGGCACCGACGCGATGAACCTGATGCTGGATTACGGGTTTAACGCGCTGAACCTGCACAATATCACCTTATGGGCGGTGGGTACTAACGAGCGTGCGATCCGTTCCTACGAAAAATGCGGGTTTCGGATAGTCGGACGGCGGCGTGAATGTATGAATATCGAGGGAAAGCTTTACGACGCGGTATATATGGATATCCTTGACCGCGATTTCAAGGGAGAGTCCGTGCTGAAGAAGTACTACGCGGAGTGACGGTTCGGCTTCGCGCCTCGATACGTCTCTGCGGGACATTCGGCGACCGGGGGTCGGGTAAGTGTATCGGGACGATGATATAAATTCAACAAATATCCGTTACGGGCGGGCTTTTTCCTTGCTCTCGAAGTTGACAATCGATCCGCCCGCGAGGTAATAGGTCTCCTTCGCGTAATGCGCGAAACGGTCGTCATGGGTGGCGACTATCACGGTCAGCCCCATCTGGTTGAGATTGTAGAATATGGAAAACACTTCCGCGGCGCTCTCGTCGTCCAGGTTCGACGTGGGTTCGTCGGCGATCAGGAACTCGGGGTTATTGATAAGCGCCCGCGCGATCGCGATCTTACGGCGTTCCCCTCCGCTCAACTGTTCCGGCAGACGGTTGCGGATAGCGGTGATTTTCAGCTTCTCGAGCAGCGTCTTATAATACTTACGTTTCTCGGCGATATTCATCGAGTTGATGACGAGGGGCAGGAGGATATTTTCCTCCACGCTGAGCTCGGGGACAAACTTCGCGTCCTGGAACACGATACCGAACTTGGTGCGGCGTACTTCGGTGGTTACATAATCGGGGCTTTTCCCGAGCGAGACACGCCCCCAGTATACGTCGCCGGTGGACGGACGCAGGTTGCCGGAGATAATGTCCAGCAGGGTGCTTTTCCCGCTCCCCGACGGCCCGACGAACGACACATACGCCTTATCGTTGATATCGATATTAATCATCTGGAGCGCGTTGATGTAATTTCCCTCGGAAGACTTATACGTCTTGGTGACATTGATGAGTCGAATATCCATTTATCTCGCCTTCTGTATATTTTCGGCGCGGCTGATCGCGATAATGGAATAGACCAGCGCCGATAGTGCGATTATCGCTATCTGTAACAATGAGAACCAGAAATACCTCCAATCCGCCTGACGGAATATCGCGGTAATCAAAAAAAGCGCGACCGACATCAGGAAGAGGATGAGCATTTCGACAGTCGTGTTCAGTACGATGAACGATTTCGACGCGCCGAGCGAACGGTAGAGCGCGACCACCTGAACCTCGGACGATGTCTTCACATAGAGTATCACGGAATTCGCGATGCCGATAATCGCGAAGATATAATAGAAATAGAGCGGATCGGCGGTGAGTATTCCGGTATCCATGTTTTTCAGTGTGAGCATGGTAGCCGTGAAAAACAGCGAATAATTCAGTATTACGAAAAGGATACGCCAGAACAGGTGCACTTTCAGTTTTTTAATATTGAGCCATAGAATATTCTGTATCAGGTTGATCATTTTTCCGCTTCCCAAGGATCCTGACTATAGACCCTTTTAATCATTTTTAATATCTCGAGGCTGTGGGCGGGATCGGGGTTCTTTATCACTATCATGCGCGCATAACGGTCATAGATTTTTATTTTAGCGAGAGCCGGCTTGTATTCGTCGGTAAGCTCGTCGGCGATAATCACGAGACGGGGCTTTTTATCCATATAAGTTTCCAACACCTTGTCGACCTCGTTGACGGGGAACACGTCGGTATCGGGATTGAAGTCGGCCGCGAGCGATATATCGAATTCCTTTTTATGCTCGACCAGTAACGTAATAATTTCGGTATTCTTCATAAAACGCTGGGCGTACGACGGATGACCGGGGTTCAGCAGGACAAGCACCATTACCCCGCATTCCTCGAAACGGTAGTCGAGGGTGGTATCGCGGCTGAGCTTGACCTTGACCTCGTTCCATCTTTGGAAGGTGAGACGCTCCCCGTATTTGAGGATGGTCTCGAACATACCGCGGGAGTTTTTCCGGTAGACCTCGGTGCATGAGAGGAGGTATCGTTTACGCTTGGAGGAACGGTTCGCGTCCTCGAGGCCGCTGACGATACGGTCTATTTCTATCAGGTTCTTTCGCCCGAGCGGGTAACGGTAACGGTCGGGGTAGGTGGTTACGAGTTTCGCGAGCAGTTTCTCGGTATAGATTACCTCGAACTCCATGACATTCGCGCGGATTAAAAGATCGTACTGGGACGCGTCGAATTTCATGCCCTGCGATATTTGCAGAATGCCGCTGTTCGTATTGACATAAACGTCGTTCAGGAATATAATCGGCATATCTTCCGGACCGTATTTTTCATTGAGCCTGAGCGCTTCATCGGTTTTTATCTTCATTTATAACCCCATAATAATACGACTAAGATTATACATTATCTATGCCCGCTGTCAATCTTTATTTCTTTTCCCGAATGAGAATTATTCCCTCTATCATTAACGGCATCCCCCCCGCCGGAACTGAAAAAATTATTGATAATCCGCAGCGGTTGAAATAGAACTTCATTGGAAATTCGCTGATAATTGACAGACCGGCGTTAAAAACGGATAATAAAGGGAGGCGATAATCGCCTGAGACGACGGCGTTATTACGGCTGTTTTACCCGATGTAAATAAATTAAATTTGGAGAGGACAATGAAACTGAAATTCCCGTTCATCGTTTTCGCGTTGGCAATGATGCTTTCTGGCTGCGGGGACACCAGCGCGGCATTCGACCCCGATACGCTTTTCATCTGGCTGCCGAGTAATCCCACCACGCTGAATCCCGTAAGCTCGGTCGACCTGTACGCTTCCTATGTCGAGTACCGGGTATTCGACGCGCTGATCGAACTTAATTCTAATATGCAGCCCGTCCCGTGTGTCGCGAAATCGTGGGAATGGACGCGCGAGAACGGTATTGTAACTAACAATGTCCTATCCACAAACGAAGAAAATAAGATAATAACAAATAAACAAATCAAGACGGTGAATATGTACGTGCTGACATTCCATCTGCGGGACGACGTGTACTGGCACGACGGGGTGAAGAACACCGCGCAGGATTTCGTCTACATGTTCAACCAGATTATGAAGCCCGAAAGTATGGCGCAGAATAAAATCCCGCTCTTCGAGAACCTCGTCTGGAAAGTCGATGCCCCGGACGATTATACGTTTAAGGTATACTACCTTCGCCTGCATGTCCCCGCTATCGGGAACTGGGAAGGGATATTCCCTTTGCCGAAGCATATCTATGAAAACGAAGATTTTATGAATTCTCCCTATAACCGCGCGCCATTAGGGAACGGGGAATACTGCTTCAAGGAATGGAAGCAGGCGACGTCTATTACCCTGATCAAGAATACGAACTACTGGCGCGAACAGCCCAAGTTCGACAAAATTGTCTACCGTATTATTTCCGACGATAACGCCGCGCTCGCCGCGTTCAAGAAGGGATTGTTCGATTATAAATCCATGCGCGCGGAGGAGTACGAGAACGAGAAAAATAAGGATTATTTTACCAACGGGTATTATGTTATAAAAACTTTACTGAGAAGTTATTTCCACATTACATGGAATTGTAAGGCGGGTTCGCTTTTCGACGATAAACTCGTTCGTTTGGCGATGACCTACGCGCTCGACCGTTATTCCCTCGCGACCAATTATTTCCATAACCAGATGATTGTTATCAGCGGGCCGTTTTACTATGCAAATTGGGCCTACGATAAAAGTATCGCGCCCCTCCCGTACGACCTGAAAAAGGCGAAGGAACTTCTCGCGCAGGCGGGATGGACGGACAGCGACGGCAACGGTATCCTCGATAAGGGCGGGAAGGAGTTCCGGTTCGAGATACTGCTCGGCCAGACACTTTCCGGCGAGGCGATCGTGCAGAACCTCAAGGAAAACCTCGCGAAAATCGGGGTGATCGCCGAGCCCCGCGTACTGGAATGGTCGGCGTTCGACGCGCGCCTCAAGGAGCATTCGTTCGAGGCGGCATGTTTCGGGTGGAGCACGGATATCGACCCCGACCCGTTCGATCTCTGGCATTCCAGCCAGATCAAGAACGGCATCAATTACTGTAATTACTCGAACCCTGAAGTGGACAAGCTGATCGAGATGGGGCGTATCGAACTCGATCCGAAAAAGCGCGAGGAGATCTATCACAAAGTCCATAAAATTCTCGCCGAGGATCAGCCGATGACGGTACTGTTCGACCCGATCGCGGTCACGGCGTTTAAAAAAGAGCTTAAAGGGGTGCAAATCGTGCCAGGGCTTTATCTCCACGAGTACTATGCGGGGCTTATCAAATGGTATAAGACCGATAAGAAGTAGGGGCAATAAAATCGCCGGATGAGTCCGCCGTTTGTTGACGGAATCCGCGATATAATATAAAATATCCCGTTATTTTTTAATTTAGTGCGGAACCCCACCGGGACTGCAAGGAGGCGACAATGAAAAAAGCGGAATTGAAGGATTTAAAGAAAGCCGATCTGGAGAAGAAAGCTAAAGATTTGGGAATAAAAGTGGGCGCGGGGATGAGCAAAGAGGATATTATCGACCAGATCGTCAAGGTTACAAAAACGTCTGACGGCAAGGGCGCCAAGAAGAAAGACGACGTCAAGCCGTTAAAGCAGACGAAGCTCAACGGTATCAGCGACACGATGAAAGGGGAAAGCAAGAAATTCGAAATCGAGGACAAGCGCGGGTATGTCGAACCTACCTACGAACTGGTCGGCGACGAGACCTATGTCCTTCCCCCGGAGTACGGCGATACCAAAATCACCCTTTTAGTGCAGGACCCTTACTGGATGCACGCGTACTGGGAGATCAACGACGATGCGCGCAAGAAGTTCAAAATCGAACGCGGTAAGCACAATATGCCGATGGCGATCCGAGTGTATAACGCCAAGACAAAGGAAAGTTTCGACGTCGAGATCAACGATAACGCGCGGAGCTGGTATTTCAAGATACCCATCGCGGGACTCCCGTTCTATGCCGAACTCGGCATCAAGGACGCGAAGGGTAAATTCGTCGTGATCGCGCAGTCGAACACGGTCAATGTCCCGACCGATAAACCGTCGGAAGTGATCGACGAGAAGTGGATATCCAGGGAAGACCGCGCGAAGGCCGAGGAACTGTTCAAGCGTTCCGGCGGATATATCATCCATAAGCTGGTAGGCTCGCAGAGCATGACCGAATGGATGATGTCGCCTAATTCGGTATCGTCCGCGGGTAGTTTCGGAGCGGGAAGCGGTTCCGGCGGTGTCGCCGCGAAAAAGCTCCCCGTGCAGAAGGGCCGCAAGTTCTGGGCCGAGCTTCATACCGAACTCATCGTGTACGGCGCGACCGAGCCCGACGCTATCGCGTCAGTGGGCGGAGTGCCGATCAAGCTGAGTCCCAACGGAACGTTCTCGGTACGTTTCTATCTCAAGGACGGCGACCATTCCGTGCCGTTTATCGCGACATCCCGCGACGAAGTGGATACGATCGAGATCACCCCGTATGTCGGGAAGCGCACCGAACGTATCGAACGGAAGAACAAGCCCGAATAAGTTTATTATCGAGGGTTGAATAGATAGGGCTGCCGGAAACGGCAGCCCTTGTTTTTATTGCGATGCATGACGAGTTACAGTTGGAAAAAACAATACCCCATTTCACACACCCTTTGCGCTCCCTACGGGGACAAGCGAGGGCAAGCGGATTTCACGGATGAACGCGGATAAACACATCGAGAATGGGATTACCCCCGGTCGGTTACGACATCCTCTCCACGCTTAGCGTGAAGACAAAGTGTCTTCACTCGATACTTCTCCCCTCCCCCTGCCTTCTGCCGAGCATCGGCAGACAGGTGGGAGTCGCGCAGGTGCTGCGCACACTAATGATAGGCTATATAATACATCGCAGGCTTGCGCATGTCTTTCCAGATATGTTGGTAATGGGTTTAGCCTGCGCGGATGCTGCGCACACTAACGCTAGGCTATGTATTACGTCGCAGGCTTGCGCGATGTCTTACCGGATAGTTTGGTAATGGGATAGGGGCACCCACGGGGTGCTTGACATTTATGGCTCATCGCTTTATCATTTTACCGGACATCGGAGGGGATTTTGACGCGATTATTAATTGTCAGCGACACGCACGGCAACATCAGCAAGCTGGACGATCTCATCAGGAAATACGACAAGCAGTACGAGTATATCTTCCATCTCGGCGACCGTTCCTATGACATCCAGTCGTTACAGGAGACCGCGGGGAATATTATCCTGATCAAGGGGAATATCGAAAGCGCCACCGGGCGCTCCAACGACGCGGGGGTGTACGAGACCACTCTTGAGATCGACGGGGTACGGGTGTTCGCCACCCACGGTCACCGTTACAGCGTCAAATCGACGCTGATTTTCCTGAAGAAGCAGGCGAGGAAGGTCAACGCCAATCTGGTATTTTTCGGGCATACGCACGAGAAGTATCTCGAAATAGACGACGATATCATGTATTTCAATCCCGGCGCGTTATCGGACAACGACTACGGGTATATCACGCTCGATAAGGGCGAGATTGTCGGGATCGAGCACGGATATCTTTCGGAGCGGTGGTAGCTATGATCAATATCATCAATCAGGTCGCGGATTATAAGAACACGATCCTGCTCGGCGAACTGGGGGAATACCTCGACTGCGTGCTGGACGAGCACGGGCGCAAGGGCAAGGCGGTGAATATCGTATTCTGCGACGACAGTTTCATCCGCCAACTGAACGGCGAGTACCGCGGGTACGACAAGCCCACCGATGTGCTTTCCTTCTCGATGGAGGAGGGTGAGGAGCTATGGGAGGACGGGGATGAGATCGCGGACGATATGCCGCGCGAACTGGGCGATATTATGATATCCATCGAGACCGCGAAACGTCAGGCGTCGGAGTACGGGGTCACGCTCGACGAGGAACTGGTACGGCTGGCGTCGCACGGGATACTGCACCTGCTGGGGTTCGACCATGAGACCTCGCCCGAGGACGACGAGACGATGATGAAGAAGCAGGACGAACTGATAGAAGGATTCTTCAGGAAGTACTCGGTATAACTTGTTATAACTCAGGTAAAGTGATTTTCGGGATTATTCCTTCTGGTTTCTTTTTTCTTTCCTCAAAATTAACGGCTAACGATAAGTTGTATTGGCCCCAATTAATCAAGCAATTTTTAAGCCTAATTTTTCCTGATTCTCACGGTAACAAACCGGGGATTGATATCCCAATCGTTCTATAATCCAATGATGATTATAGTTCACAATAAAGTAT
>JABLXV010000081.1 GCA_013177895.1 Brevinematales bacterium
GAAAGCGCGTGCAAGGGGTTATTCGTCACAGAAGAACTTTAAAATTATCGCGTATTTGCTGACGGGTAAAATGGACTTTTCAAGAATCAATTCAGCTTACTTACCCACTTAATTTGCGAAAGAACCATAATCATTAAACCCAAAACCATCAGAATACAACCTAAAAACGCACCTAAAATAGGACGTCCCTTTCTAAATCCAATCCAAAAACCATACCCTCCATACACCAATATATAAAACAGAATGAACCAAATTATATTTACCAGCCTCCTTAACTGCTAATATGCGAACTGCAAGTTCTTGTTCTCAAAATGCTTCCCACATTTGGAGCAGCCTTCTATTTAATTTGTTTCAATAAATCAGGGTAATCGTTCGAATGCTCGATTAGTACTTTCATTAATCCGTTGATGTTAAACAAATAGGTGTATGCGTCATCCTCTGTTATAATCCGAAATACGAACTTATCATTTTTTAACATTTTTTTGAGATAATAGAATGGATTCGAAAACAGGAACTTTTTATCTTGGTTAAGTTCCCACACATCTTCCAATGCTTGTTCCGTTCCAAAACGGGTAAAAACGGTATACGTTGATAGTTTTAAATACATATCAATTTCATAACACGTCAACCACATCGATAATTCATTATTCGATATTTTTAAAACGATCCGTGCGCGATCTACTTCCGATATAGATTCGAATAAATAATAAAAAGAATCGTCAATCGGGTCGGGATCCGATTTTTCCCAAGTCCATTGATTGTTTACCCAGTAAAGTAATTTTTGGGTATCATTTATTAAATCCAACATCTTATCGTATTTTATAGATTTAATTGCAAATACATTATTTCCGTAGAGAGTATCAATTGCTCTATGAATAGGATATATTTTTTGGAAATACGCATTTGTAAGTTGAATAGCTTTTTGTTTAAATTCTGTAAGGTTAGTCGATATTTTTTTAAGATCAAATAGTTTTTTATTGTATTCCTGATATATTGGAATTCCATAATCTGCGATTATATCAGAATAATAAGTTAATTCCTCTTGGTTTTTCGCAGGAGTTTTAATATCTTTTAAAGAAACAGCAAATAGCATCGATGATGATACAAATAGAATTCCGATGATTATTCTTTTCATATATTGCTCCACCCCTATATTATAGCTATTCTTCCAAGCACATTTCCAATGATAATACCGAAATGGACGTTTTCATCCGCGATAAGATTAAGGGACAAGCATCTCCTCCTTTCCGATCACGTCCGCGGAATAGGCGAGAGCCGCGAGGATATCGTCCTTAGTCAGGTTGGGATAAGCCTCAATCAATTCCCCGATGGTCATTCCCTCGGACATCCGGGTCAGTATATGTTCCACCGTCAGGCGGGTGCCCTTGATAACCGGCTTGCCTACCATAATATCGGGACTGGATACAATTCTTTCCCTGTAATTCATAATCTCTCCGGTTAAAATCGACTTATCTTAATTCAGGGCGACAAAGAAGTCAAAATTTACTCCATCCGCATGCGGATGAGCCTGTCCTTGAACCCCACACTGCGGTAGAACTCCACGGCGGCGGTGTTCCACACCAGTACCTCGAGGTCGAAACTTTCGGTATTCAGCGCCTTCTTCAGCAGGCGTATCCCCTCGGTCCCGTATCCCCTCCGGCGGGCGTTCCGGCAGACATAGAACTGCCGGATATAGATAGGCTCCTCGTTCAGGAAAACCAGCGCGTATCCCACCGTGTCCCTATCCTCGATAAACAGGTACGCTTCGTACCCTGAGTTGTCGCAGAGAAACCCCCGCATCCGTTCGGCCAATTCGACGTCGGTCATATAGTTATCGATATGCTCGTCCTCGCGGAGTTCCTTGTTCATCCGGGTGAGTACCGCGAGGGATTCGAGTCCCGCTTTACGGATTTTCATGGGTCGCCGTTACTTCAGCCCGATAACGCCGTTATCGATAGTGACCGTATAGGGTTTACCGTTATTGCCGAAACTGACGTCCGCCCACATATGCGGCCCCGATATCTGTCCGTCGATAGACGTGAAGAACCCTTCCGGCGTCATATACGCATATCCGTACCCGTTCTTATCGGGGGATTGGGCGATATCGCTGACGTAATCGTATGGCCCCATCGCGTTCGTCCCGCTCTGTACGAAGAATTTCCCCTCGGTACCGTGCGAGAACAGGAAGGACATATTATCCGGGAGGCCGGCCGGGTCGGACGCCTTCTCGTACGGGCCGTAGACCGTATCCCCGGCGCGGACGTAATGCGAGAGCTCGTTGACATAGTTCATATCGAACGTCTTCTTCGATGCGTACTGGAACGCGATTAATGCGCCGTCGGGAGAGAACTTCGCCGGGCCGGCGCTTTCGAACGGGCCGTACTCGGCGCTTTTATACGAAATATAGACCTGGTTATCCTTCCTGAAACGCAGGGCGAATGCCGAACCGTCCTTATTGTATTCCGGCATCCCCACCCATTCGTAGGGGCCGTACTCCTTCGTATCGACCGATATCATCATCATCCCCTGCTTCTGGAACGTGTAGACCGGCATGGCGGTATCCCCGTAGAACGCGAGTTTATAGGTATCGGGGACATTATATTCGTAGGGGCCGTACTCCTTCCCGTCGAGATGAAGGTACGCCTGTCCGCCGTTGACGAAAAAGAACCCGTAATGCCCGTCCGCGCGGGAGAATACCGGCCGGAACGCGGTATCGTAGGGGCCGTAGGATTTCCCGTCGATCAGGATGGATGTCTTATTATTTGTGCCGGAGTAGATGAACCCGTAGTGTGCGCCGTCCGCCGAAATCACCGGGGTGTCGGCGTAAACATACGGCCCGAGGCTGTCGCCGTTGCGGTAAACATATTCCATATCGCCTTTTTTATAGACGAACCCGAACACGTCGCCGTTAGCGGAAAACACCCCGGTATACGCGTCGTCGTATGTCCCGATCTCCGAACCGTTGAGGATGACCTTAACCCCGTCCGTGCCGGGAAGGGATAGCGCGTAACGCCCTTTTGACGAGGGGTATCTTACCCATCCGTATGTCAGGCGCGCCATAGAATAATATCCGGCGGACGGGAATACCACCCATCCGTAGCTCTGCGACGGACCCTGAAGGCTCCCGTCGATATTCACGTAGCATTTATTGTCACGCATGCAGTACGCCGCATAGAGAGTCCCGTCGGGCGAAAATTGCGGGCATCGAACCTCGTCGAACGGGCCTTGGAGCGAACCCGCGGCGAACAGGAACTGTTTGCCATCCTTCACGAACGCGACCATCATCCGGGAACCGTCGGACGATACCACTGGATTGCCGAGCATCTCCGAGTCGCCGAGATTGAAACTGTTTCCGCACGACGCTATTACTGATATCATAAGGATTAATACCGGGATACGCAGCATGGGCTACTCCGAACGTTGTTTCGGATATTATACCGGGCGTGAGTGAAAAAATCAACTGCTGCGCAGGCTAATACCGATATAGAGCGTTGTGAGCATAGATATAAATATCCCGTGATGAAGGCATGAGCCGGAAATGACGCCGCTCAGCGGCCTGCGCAGGCTAATACCGATATAGAGCGTTGTGAGCATAGATATAAACAGCCCGTGATGAAGGCATGAGCCGGAAATGACGCCGCTCAGCGGCCTGCGCAGGCTAATACCGATATAGAGCGTTGTGAGCATAGATATAAATATCCCGTGATGGAGGCGTGAGCCGGAATAGACTCCGCTCAGCGGCCTGCGCAGACTAATGCCGATGTCGAACTGATTTTTAATAGATATAAACAGCCCGTGATGGAGGCATGAGCCGGAAATGACGCCGCTCAGCGGCCTGCGCAGGGAAACCCTAATCTGAAAAGGGTCGCCCGGAAAATCAAGCGATATCGATGTAGGGGTCATTCTCAATATCTCCGACAAGCATGAAAAATTCAAACTGAACGCGAGAATGATCCGTTTTGCATTCGATATCAATTCCGATATAGAACCATTCTGCATCACTATCGACGAATGGAATTCCCGTGAACCCGCAAGTATCCTCAACGAAATCTCGAAAAATGCCATCTTGATCGACTCGCTGAACGTGGGATAGTGTTCCCCCGGTTGTTTCGTTTAAATTTCATCCGATTCCCGCTTGCGTAATATTTTTACCCGTATTATAATAACTTAATTCCACGGGCGGTTAACTATGTTAGCGGAACTGCTGCAATTAAAATATTTCGCCATCCTCGAAAGCATCGTCCTGATGACTGTCTTCCTTTATTACGGGCACGGCCGTGTGCTGGTAAAATACTTCGACGATAATAAGGCATACCGTCTTCACTTCGTCGCGGCGTTTGTCCTCTTCTTCGTCGCGCCCCTTATCACACTATTCATCTACGGTAAGAATCCTATGGACTTCGGGCTGAAGCTCGGGGATTGGCGGAACGGTCTTCTCTGGGTCGCCGGGGGATGGGTCGTCGCGGTAATCGTCGCGATCACCAATTCGCCGATGCCCGATATGCGGAAGCAGTATCCCTTCTCGAAGAAGGCGATGGATTCGCCGCGCTCGTTCGTCACATTCGAACTGACGTACTTATTCCTTTATTACACCGGATGGGAATTCCTGTTCCGGGGGTTTATGCTGTTCACGCTCGCGGAGATTGACCCGATGCTCGGCATACTCGTCCCGGTAATCCCGTCGGTACTCCTCCATATCGGGCATCCCGCATCGGAAACATGGAGCGCCGTAATCGCGGGAGTGGTATTCGGTTATGTCGCGTGGAGCACCGGATCGATCCTGTACCCGTGGCTGATCCACGCCGCGTTCGGGATATCCATGGATATCGCGATCTACCTCCGCGCGAAAGGACGGAGGACCCATGCGGCTTAACGACGACATTATCAAACATGCTGTCGCGGATTATATGCATGGGGACAAGGACGGCGCGCTCGCGGTGTTCCGTAAGGAAACCGACCTTTATATCTACAACTTCCCGCGTATGGCGTACCGGAAAAACCTTGACTTCTGCTCGGACTTTTTCCTCTATGTGACCGGGCGGCTCGACGGAATCCTGCGGAATTACCCTCTCGACGCGAATATCCAGTTCAAGACGTGGTTCAACTATGTCCTGCGGAACCAGATGATCAGTTATATCCGTTACGCCTGCCCCGGCGAGCCCACCGAACTGACGGTCGAGAATATCGACGATTACCCCAGCCCCGACATTATTTCCACCGATCAGGCGGATTACGCGGAACTCCGAATGGGCCTCGAGAAACTTCCGCCGAATGACCGGGTGGTCATTAAGTTCTACTATCTCCCGGAGATGATCGACGCGGACGATATCCGTGAGGCGTGCAAACTATTCGGGATAACGGTCGGCGCCGCGCTCTCGATCCAGCGGAATATGATCGAGGCGAACTACGCGGACATCCGGCGTATCCGCGACGTATCGTCTAAGACCGCCGAGTTCAACGCGAAGCTGAGCGCGCTCAAGCACCGCCTGTATACGGTCAAAACCCTCGATCTCGGCGAGAAGAACTCGCTCCTCGAAAAAATAGCGCGTCTCGAGGTCGCCCGTAATAAGGAAATCCGCCGTCTCGAACTCCCCGACCGGAAGGTATTCCAGGAATTCACCGTCCTCTTTAAAAATATCCGTCTCGCGCAGTACCGTCTGTCCAACGCGAAAAAGCGGCTGAGGTTCGAGGTGCTGAAAATTCTCCGCAGTAAAGACGAAGGAGCGTAGCCATGTTCGGATGCGGCAAGTTCGACGAAACAACCATGCTGAAATATGTTTTTAATCTCTCCGGCAATAACACGCTCGATAAGGATACCGCCGCGCTGATCGACGCGCATCTGATGCAGTGCGGCGAATGCCTGTCGCTGGTGACCGAACTGAATCGTGTCGAGGCCGCGACCGGCGCGGCGCAGCCGGTGCATATCGGGCTGAAAAACACGACGCATTCCGCAGAAGCCGGATATACCGTGCAGTTTTCCGCCGCCGTGCCTGTGCGCGGGGCAATGACACCCGATATGATAACCACCTATACTATCGACTCTCCCGCGTCGGAAATCAGGATTATCCCGGCGGACGGCGGGGTATTCAGGATACAAATCGAGCTCCGCGAGGCATTCGGCCAATATATCGAACTGCGTGCCCCGGGAGCGGCCGCGCCCGAGTTCCTGAAGAAGCCCGACGGGAGTTCGGTCGAAATCCGCGCGGTCAAACCGGGCAGGTACGCCCTCTCGCTCGGCAAAACCGTCCTTCATCTCGAAATCCGCCCGGATAAATAAAATAATTCCCGAATTACGCACAGTTTTCAGGTAAAAATTTTTCAAATCCGCTAAAAAATACTATAATTTTATCCGCCGGGTAATCGCATTAAAAATTGTCCCGCGCGGCTTACTCAAGTTATGGGGAGAGGAATGGCAAATTATCTAAAATCCATCGAAATCAGCGGGTTCAAATCGTTCCCGGTCAAATCGCGCATCGAACTGATGGACGGCATCACTGGTATCGTGGGGCCGAACGGATGCGGAAAATCCAATGTGGTCGAGGCTATCAAATGGGTGCTCGGCGAGCAGAGCGCGAAAAATATGCGCGGCGAGAAGATGGAGGACGTCATCTTCAACGGCACCAAGGAACGCCCGCCGATGGGTATGGCCGAAGTCAATATCACCCTCAACAACGATTCGAAATGGCTGCCGATAGAGTTCTCCGAGGTCAGCGTCGCCCGCAGAATATTCCGTTCCGGCGAGGGACAGTACTATATCAACAAGTCGAAGGTGCGTCTCAAGGATATGGTGGAGCTTTTCCTCGACACCGGTGTCGGCCGCGACAGTTATGCCATCTTCGAGCAGGGCAAGATCGACCGCCTGCTGTCCGAAAGCCCCATCGAACGCCGTTTCCTGTTCGAGGAGTTCGCGGGCATATCGAAGTTTAAATTCCGCAAGGAAGAGGCCGAGCGCAAGCTCGAAAACTCCCGCCAGAACCTCGAGCGTCTGAACGATATCGTGATCGAGCTCGAAAAGGAAGTGGAAAGCCTCCGCACTCAGGCCGAGGACGCGAATAAGTTCAACACGCTCCAGACCGACCTGAAGACTCTCGACGCGAAGTTCGCGGCATTGCGTATAAAAAATATCCAGAAAGAGATCGACGCGCGTATCGCCGATAAAAACGAGCTGACCCGGAAGCAGAAGGAATTATCCGAAGTTTCGCGCGAGCGCGAGGACTCGATGCTCGCCACCGATCAGGACATCCAGACCCGCGAGGTGGATTTCCGCGCCTACGACGAGCAATTCGCGCTGATGGAGCAGGAATACGCCGCGGTCAGGTCGCGCCTCGAAAGCAACCGCGAACGTGTCCGTTCCCAGACGGAGTGGCTGTCCAGTATGGAGAACCGCATCAAAGAGGAAATGGAACGCCTGACGGCGCTCGCGGGTGAACTCAAGCAGAAGGAACAGGACTCCCTCGGTATCAATGTCGAGAAGGACGAGTCCGCGTCCGTAATGAACGATATCCAGCGTCAGATCGACGACGTATTCGTCAAGATAAAATCGCTCGACGAGAGCATTCTCGCCAAGTCGCGCTCCCTCGGCTTCGATAAAATTATCACCAAGGACGATATAGAACGCCAGCGTCAGGAGATAGTCGCCCTGCGGACGCGTCTCGAGAACTACCGGGTGACTATCGAGGAAAAATGGGAGATCGGGCGGAATTTCGAGAACGAGCGCGCCGAGAAAAACTCCCAGCTCGAGGGATTCTCGCGCGATATTGAAACACTCAAGAACGAACTCGACAAGATTATCAAAGAAATAGACCTTTCCCTCCAGAAGGAAAAGGAGATCCGCGAGTCCAACCGGACTATGGGCGAGGAAATCCGCGAGCTTCAGGTGCGCCTGAAGTCGATGGACAAGACCATCATGGATTCGCTCGAACGCCAATCCGCCGAACTGAAAAAATTCACCGAGCGGAAACCGATGCTCGACGCGCGCCTCGAGGCGGCGTTATCGCGTATCACCGGGGCTATCGAGTCCGGCGCGAAGGTGGACGATATCCTCGCTATGGTCTCCGAGCTCAGGTCGAACTTCACCGAGTACGGCAAGTACTACGAAAATATCCTCGGCATCCTCTACAGCGACGAGGGCACGTACACCCAGAAGGAAAATATCCAGAACCGTATCGAGGAACTGACCGGCGCGATAGTGTCGAACGAACAGAAGCTCGAAGAGACCCGCGCGCGCCTGCGCGAACTCCAGGGCGTCCGTTCGGATATCCAGAACGCATACAACAAGAACGAGTTCGAGACGTCCTCCCTCCGAAAGGAAATCCAGAAGCTCGACGAACAGATATCGAACAACCATTCAGCGCTCAAATTCCTCGAAACCCAGATCGCGTCCCATTCGGACATGATTAACAAGAAGGAAACCCTCATCGAATCGATGATAACGGTGGTGGAGGAGTACGAACGGGATATTCAGGAATTCCGCGCGGCCAGAAGCGCGCTCGGCGAGGAACTGAACAGCAAGAAGGTGGATTTCGCGCGTATCGACGAGCAGTATAAATCCGTGCGTAACGAGATGGAGCGTATCCGTCACCAGATGGGGGATATCGAACGTCACCGCGAGAATTTCGAGAACGACAAGAAGAACACGTTCGCCTCCCTCGAGGAGCTCAAGAACGGTATCGCCGAGGATTCTCTGACAGTGGAAAGTCTCGGACAGAAGATCGAGGCCGGGAAAATCGAACGCGAGAAGAAGCTCAAGCAGGTCGAACAACTGAAAATGTCCCGCAAGCAGATAGAGTTCCAGATCAAGGAATTGAACGACCAGAATATGAAGATCGAGCGCCAGATGATGGAGCTCGAAAACGCGATCGGCGAACGTAACGGGACATTACAGAGTATCGCGGAGAACGCGTTCAATACCTACGGTATCGACGTGCGCGGTATCCCGGTGCAGGAGGGCGACAATATCGACACTATCCATGCCGATATCAAGCGTCTCCGCGCGGACATCGCCCGCCTCGGCAACGTCAACTTCCTCGCTATCGAGCAGTTCCAGGACGCGAAGGAGCGCCTCGAGTTCCTTCTCACCCAGCGCGGGGATGTGGAGAAGGCGATGGCCGACATCCAGGGGCTGATCGACGAGACCAACGAGAAATCCGCCGAGCAGTTCAGCCGTTCGTTCGAGGAAATCCGCGCGGCGTTCAAGAAAATCTTCGGGCGGCTTTTCGACGGCGGTAAGGCCGACCTCGTCCTGGTCGATAAGGAAAACGTCCTCACATCGGGTATCGATATATTCGCGGAACCGCCGGGAAAGAAACTCCAGAGTATCTCTCTCCTGTCGGGCGGAGAACGCGCGCTGGTGGCGATCGCGGTCATTTTCGCGATCCTCTATCTCAAGCCCACCCCGTTCGTGATCCTCGACGAGATCGACGCGCCGCTGGACGACGACAATATCGAGCGCTTCAAGAACCTGCTCGCCGATTTCAGGCAGACCAGCCAGTTCATCCTCGTATCGCACTCGAAGTCCACACTCGAGGTGTGCGACGTGCTCTACGGGGTCACAATGGAGGAACTCGGCGTATCGAAGGTCATCAACGTCGCGTTCGACGAGGCACAGCTCCTGTTCAAGGACGACTCCGATACGCGCGCGAACCCGGAACTGTAGGCCGGCTGACAATTAGTTCTTAATAATACATCAATTTTCATTTCCATGAAAATACGACCCTTTCTTTCCTACAGGGGAAAGAAAGTACCCAACGAATCCCCGCTGCGCGAGGGCAAGCGCCTGCCCCGCGGGATAAAGCTTAGGAGAAGAGCGGTAAAATTCGTTTCAGGCGTAACTCCCTCCTCGCTATCGCGGAGTCGACCGCCCCGCCATCCATGGCTCCTGTCGGCACTTCCCCCATCCTTGGGGGTCGTCGGACAAACGCCCTTTTTCGTAATCGCTGGGACTAAAGGCGCTCAAAAACGCGGTGGTAAAAAACAAAACAGCCGGGAATGAAGGATTCATGTCATAGTGAGCGCTTGTCCCGCATTTTGCGGAATGTCTAACTATGCAACAAAACATGCTTCGACAGGCTCAGCATGACAATAGCTGTGATTCTCCGGCGCTTCGGCTGTACCACCCATCACGGGCAATTTATCAATACTGAAAAATCGACGGGTATCGGGGTAAACGCCCGCCGGTGGGCTAGAAATACCTGCCGACCGACAGGCGGTACGTGTCATACTCCGTCCCGTACTGCTTCGCGAGTGACTTCTCCTCGCCGAGCACGATCAGGTGCGCGAGCCCGGCGTAGAGTACGCTCAGGACGACTATCGGGAACGACGCGCCCGCGATACCCATACCGAGGAATACGAGCGACTCGGTAACATACATGGGGTTCCGTGAGACGGAGTACATCCCGCCGGTAACCAGATTGCCGGCTGGGACGCGCATGAAGTCGATAAACGCAATGATCCATAGAACGATGGCAGCCCCGAAGATGCAGCTGCCGATGACGAACAGGATTCCGTTATCGACCGGCACCCATACCGGGAATATCAGGATAACGGCGTATACGGCGAGAAACAGGTAGAATACGATTTTCCGCGGCAAGGTTTCCATCGGGAACCGCGCAAGTTTCATCACTTTTTCACGCGGCAGAAAAACCATCGGGAGATACATGACAGCAACGGTAAAAAGCGAATAAAGCCACATATTCCATAATCCTGCGTTCAATCCGTCGAACCATCTCATAAATCTCTCCGTTTAGAAGTTTGACATATTCTGATTAGATTACTATATTGTATGTCGATAGGGGAAAAATATCAAGGCGGTTGTATGGAATCGAAAGAATCGATTACAGAACTGGACGGTTTGACGTTTTACTATAGTTTTTTATCCGGCTCGAAGAAAATAATGGAACACCAGCGCGATTTGAATAAAATTAACGTGTTTCCCGTGGCCGACGCGGATACGGGAACGAATATGGCGACGACGATACGGTTTATTATCGATAACACCGCGCCGAAGGAGTCGTTCAAGGAGACCGTGGACTCTATCGCGGAAGCCGCTCTCGACGGGGCGCGCGGGAACTCCGGGGTAATCCTCGCGCAGTTCTTCTACGGCCTGAGCCGCAGTATCGGGCAGGACGCGAAGGTGCTGATGCACAACTTTTCCGCCGCAGTCAAGCAGGCGGTCGATTATACCTATAAGGCCATTTCGAAGCCGGTCGAGGGTACTATCCTCACGGTTATCCGTCGATGGGGCGCGTATATATCGGAAAATGTCCACAAGACGCTCGATTATGTGAAAATGTTCCGCGATTCCTATAAAGTCGCCCATCACTCAATGGAAAACGAACGGATGGAGATTCTCCAGAATACGAATAACGTGGACGCGGGCGCGAAGGGATTCGTGCTGTTCCTCGAGGGTATCAACGAATTCCTGCGCGACAGGAATATCGATTCGCTCCAGCATCTGACGCAGGACATCGTCCTGATCGAGGCCGAGGACGAAACTATCCCGCTCGAGATGGGGAAATACCGTTTCTGTACCGAAGCCCAGCTTTCCGGGGAGAGCCTCGATAAGGATAAAATCCGCGCGCGGATAGAAAAATGGGGCGATTCGCTTGTGGTCGCCGGTTCCGAGAAGAAAGTGCGCCTCCATATCCATACCGACAATCCCGCGGAGTTCTTCCAGGACCTCTACGGGTACGGGGATATCGTGTACCAGAAGGCCGACGATATGCGCCGCCAGTTCGAATCGGCGCACCACCGGAAGGCGAGCATCGCGCTCGTGACCGATTCGGCATGCGACCTTCCCCAGCAGCTTCTCGACCATTACCAGATCCATATGCTCCCGATCAATATCCATTTCGGAAAGAACCATTTTCTCGATAAAATCACGATCACCCCGAATCACTTCTACGACCTGGTGGAGACCAGCCCGGATTATCCCACCACGTCCCAGACCAACGAGAGTCTATTCCTGAGCGCCTACTCGTTCCTGAGCTCGCACTACGATTCGGTGATCGCGCTCAATATGTCCGCGCTCCTGAGCGGTACCTACCGGAACAGCGCGGCGGCGGCGGAACGGATCGCCGGCGAGCACGGTAAGCCGATCACCACGCTGGACTCGAAGACCCTCTCCGGCTCGCTCGGGCTGATCGTCCTGCGCACCGCGCAGGCTATCGAAGCGGGAATGCCCCACGATGAGATCACCAAGCAGGTCGAGAAGTGGATTGCCAGCTCCAAGCTGTTTGTCGCGGTCAAGACGCTCAAGTATATGGTGCGCGGAGGGCGTGTCAGCGCGATGAAGGGCGCTATCGCCAATCTCCTGCATATCAAGCCGATCATCACCATCACCGAGGAAGGGAGAACCCATAACGTCTCGCAGGCGTTCAGCCAGAAGGGACTGCTCAAGCAGATCGACAAGACGGTACGGAAGTATGTCGAGACGCACAAGGTCTGGAATTACTGTATCGTGCACGCGCATAATATGCCCGAGGCGTTGAACTACGCGGCGGATATGGAGAAGATTATCGGCAAGCCGCCCGCCTATATCCAGGATATTTCGCCCGTGATCGGCGTGCATGCCGGATGGGGGACTGTCGCGATAGGGTTACTGCCGGAGTAGGGTTCCGCTTCGCCGGAAACTTGGCGCGGGAGTGCCGGCTCCGCTCCTAAGCGCAACATAGACAGGCGCGTTCTACGGTTCTTTTTACATTCTGCGCGCCACCTGTCTATACGGCGGGCCGCTTCGCACACGCGCCCCCTGCCGCGGCCGGCGCGGGCGGGGGCTATTCTCCGCGAGGGGGAGCTACTATAGCTCTCGCCTAAAGAATACGTAGCCCTGAGGGACTCCGCTATAATTATCAGGTAATTAAGGCATCTGTACTGATTTCCATTACTGTACATTTATACATTATTATATATCCTCGTTATTATCAATTTTAAAAAGACGTAAAAACACAATATCAGGTATGGTGAGTATTATTGCAATTAACATAATAGTCGTATTATATATAAATATAACAAGAATTATAAGGTTCTTTCTAAAAACGAGTGGGTAAAGATGAGAAATATGAATGGATAAAATATAATAATCCATGCAAAATAAACTATTCGAGATGGCTCTGGGGATAACCGAGCCGTACTTTGTGAAGGATATCGA
>JABLXV010000082.1 GCA_013177895.1 Brevinematales bacterium
CCTTCGTTTATCTTACCGACAATATAATGTATCTGGAGTCCCGGCGAGGGATGATCGCTCTTTTGCCCGGCGTCCGTAAACGCGGGTTCCGGCATAGGGGGAATCACTCCGGGCTGGGTGCTTTTCCGGCACGCGCCCGCCGTCAGCGCGAACAATAATATCAGCAGAAGGCTTTTTACCTGTTTCATGGACGTCTCCTTAAACATGGAAAATATCATAACAGAAACTCGGGTTTCCCGCAACCTGCGGGGGGAGAAATAATAAAAAAGACCCCCTCCGGGGAGGAACTGTTGACGAAGTGTTTTTTGTCATTGCGAGACGTCATGGTGAGCTTGCCGAACCATAGTCGAAGCAATCTATTTTATTAATGTGTATAATGTTATATAGACTGCTTCTTCGCTCTGCTTATCGCAGTGACAGAAAACAGAAAAAATTGCTGCTTCGTCAACACGCCCTCCGGGGAGGGGGCGAATTATCAGACTTATTATTCTTTAGGCTGAATTCCCATACCCTGGGTGAAAAGCTCGCCGAGCTCCTTTTCATACTTCTTAACCACTGCCGCGGAATCCTTATCGATCAGGCTGCTGACAAAACCCATGACAGGTTCGGCAACTTTTTTATTCTTTTCCCATTCCGCTTTAGCTTTTTCCATTTCTTTCTTAGCTTCGGCTTTCTGTTCCTCAGGAATATCGGGATTATCGAAAATCTCTTTCCACTTGTCGTATTCCGGCGACTGCATCTCTTCCATAGTATCGATATACTGCTGGCTGGCGATAATACTATACGCCGCGAGCACGCTGGCCTGAACCATCATAAAATCATTCAGATCCTTGAATCCGGCCTGTTTGGCGGCTTCGTCCAATACCTTATCGTCTACACCCTCACCTTCGCTCGAAACACCCTTGTCCTGCATCACCTTGTATGCGGCGATATATTTCTTCACAAGGTCGTCGTTGAGTTTAGTCAACCCAAGCCCGCAGGATGATACCGCGCCGATAAGAAATACCCCTAAAGCTAAAACTAAAACTTTTTTCATAAATACCTCCTCCGAAATTCATTGATTATAATTCGGGGATAAAAAAAAGTAAAAGTATAATGATGCAATATTTAGTAAAATTACGCGGATATCTGTAATCCTGTGAAAAGTGGTGGGGTACATGGAAACATTATCCTATCTATTTCCTGCCACTGCCGAAAATGCGGGTTTTTCCTAGCGATTTGCTATCCCCGATTCTTGCCGAAATCCCGATTTGATATTATACTTTTATATTGCGCATATCAGTGCCGGAGGGAACATGGCGAAAGCTAAATGGCGTTCTACTACAATAATCGCGGTTCGTCGTGACGGAAAAGTCGCGATGGCGGGCGACGGACAGGTAACATTCGGCGAAACTGTCATCAAGGACAGCGCGAATAAAATCCGTACCCTCCGTAAGGGTTCCGTGCTCGCGGGTTTCGCGGGTTCGGCCGCCGACGCGTTCGCCCTCCTGGAGAAGTTCGAAGGCAAGCTCGAGGAATATTCCGGCGACTTAGTCCGCGCGAGCGTCCAATTAGCGAAGGAATGGCGCACCGATAAGATTCTCCGTCAACTGGAAGCGATGATTGTGGTCGCGGATAAAAAGAGCACGCTGGTCATATCCGGTAACGGTAACGTGCTCGAACCTGAGAACGATGTTGCGGCGATCGGTTCCGGCGGACAGTATGCGCGCGCCGCGGCGCTGGCGCTCATGCGTTCCGGCGTGAAAATATCCGCCATGGATATTGCGCGCGACTCTCTCAAGATAGCGTCTGAAATCTGTATTTATACCAATTCCAATATTCAAGTGGAAGAAATTTCGGAGTAAACAATGCCCCCGGTTAACGAGAACGATACGCTCCAGTTATTTGATAATGATATGCGGAAATTCCGCCCGAAAGATATTGTCGAACTGCTCGATCAGTATATAGTCGGGCAGGATCGCGCTAAGCGGCTGGTCGCCCTCGCGCTCCGTAACCGCATGCGCCGAAAACTGGTGCCCATGGAGCTTCGCGAGGAGATCGCGCCGAAGAATATACTGATGATCGGGCCTACCGGGGTAGGAAAAACCGAGATAGCCCGGCGTATTTCTCAGTTGGTCGACGCACCCTTCGTGAAGGTCGAGGCCACCAAGTTTACCGAACGCGGCTATGTCGGGCGCGATGTCGAATATATGATCCGCGCGCTCGTGAACCATTCGGTCAACCGGATCAAATCCCGGATGCGCGATGAGGTCCGTGAATCGGTGATTCCCGAGGTCAACAAAATCCTCCAGAAAGCGGTGTGGAGTCAGTTGAGCGAGCAGGGCGAGGTCGTCGAGTTCGAGATGCTGCCCGCCGATAAACGCAAGCTCCGTTCGGATATCACGAAAAAGCTGAGCGTGGGAGAATACGATAATACGGTAATCGAGATCAAGGTCAAGAAAAAGCCAGTCGCGATATTCCCGATGATCGATATGTTTCCGGGGATGGACGATGTGGAGACCAACTTCCAGTCGCTATTCGGCGGCGAGGGCGGGATAGAGACCGAGGAAAAGCGCAAGATGGCCGTCAAGGACGCGCGCGATACGCTGACCGAACAATTTTTAGATGAACGGATTGATAAAGATAAAGCGATTCAGTTGGGGTTGAAATGGGCGCAGGAAATGGGCATCATTTTTCTGGACGAGATCGATAAGATCGCGGATAAGGCGTCCGGGCATGGTCCCGACGTATCGCGCGAGGGTGTCCAACGCGACCTTCTGCCGATAGTAGAAGGGACGACCGTCAGCACCAAGTACGGAGTCATCAAGACCGACCATATCCTTTTTATCGCCGCCGGGGCGTTTCATATTTCAAAGCCCTCCGATATGATACCCGAGCTCCAGGGGAGATTCCCTATCCGGGTGGAGATGGAAAGCCTGACGCGCGCCGATCTGAAGCGAATCCTAGTCGAGCCGAAAAGCTCGCTGATCCGTCAGTACACCGAGCTTCTCGAGACCGAAGGGGTGAAGATTACTTTCAACGAGGCGGCGTATGACAAGATCGCCGAGCTCGCGTTCGAAATAAACAGTACTCTCGAAGATATCGGCGCCCGCCGCCTCCACACGATCATGGAATTCCTGATGGAGGATATTTCGTTCAACGCGCCCGATATGCCGGGTGAAAAGGTGAAGATCACCAGCGAGTATGTGAAGGAACGGCTCAGCAAGATTATAAAAGACAGCGATGTCACAAAGTATATCTTATAGGCGGAGAGTTGCATGGAAACGATGACCATCATCTATATCAGCATGGGCGTACTAGCCGCGATACTGATATTTTTATATAGCCTCCCCGTGATACGCGGAAAGCTCAGCGAAGGGAAGAGCGCCGAAGGGGAGGAAGTCCGCGCGGTTAAACAATCTCCCGCCGGGACCGAAAAAGTCTGCCCGGTCTGTAAGACCCCGCTTTCCGAAGAAGACGTCGTTTATGTAAAAACATATAAGGCACAGCCCGAAGATAAGGTGTTTGTCAAGGGTTGTTCCTACTGTTACGACCCCAATAAAGCGAAACGGGGATAGTGATGCTTGTTAATTCTTCATGCCTCCCGTGTATCACCAATCAGGTCGAACGGTTAATCAGGATGACTACGAGCGACGATGCGCATGTAACTGCTATCCGCAGGATAATAGACGAGCTGATCAGGGAGAAACGGAACGGAAAGGTCAGTCCTCCCGAAATCGCGCAGATTGTTTATCTGGTGCTTGCCCGTCACTCCGGCGTAACCGACCCGTTCCGCGCGGAAAAGGAAACCTCGAATAGCGAGGCGATGGAACTCTACCCGGTATTCAAGGAATATGTCGCGCGCGCATCGGACAAGGTTTCCGCCGCGGTAAAACTGGCGGCGCTCGGGAATATTATCGATTACGCGATACTGGGGCATGTTCCCGACGCGGACACGATTTTACATGAAGCGGACAGCACTCAGTTCCGGGTCGATGAATTTAACCGGTTTATGGAAGAAATCGGGCATGCTAAAACATTACTTTATATTTTGGATAACAGCGGGGAAATCGTACTGGACAGAGTCCTGATGGAAACCCTGCTGGAAAGATTTCCCGCGCTATCGATTACCGCGGTAACCCGTTCCGGGCCGGTCATCAACGATGTGACTCTCGAAGATGCGCGCGCGGTCGGCCTCGACAGGATCGTGAGGGTGATTTCACCCGGAGGCGAGCCTATTCCCGGGATACCGCCCGTCCGTACCCCGGAGTTCTCGGCGGTATTCGACGGATCGGACGTCGTGCTCGCGAAGGGGCAGGGGAACTTTGAATCCCGCGCGATCGACCGCCCGGTATACCACTTATTCAAAATCAAGTGCGGTGTGGTAGCGGAATTCACTGGATACCCGGAAAACAGTTTAATATTTTCTTACCGGAGCGGCCCGGATGAAGACGGACGATAAAAAACAGCCCGCCGGCGCGCGGAAAATTATCCTCAGATTGACGCTCATCCTTGCTGTCACTGTATTCGCGGTATTCCTGACCTCGCTCGGGGTGGTTCAGTTCTACCCTGCATCGGAGGATATGAATTGTACGAAGGAACTTGCCGTAATATTCGGAGCCGGTATTAAAAAAGAAGGCCCGAGTATCGCGCTCCAGATGCGTCTCGATAAGGGATTGGAGCTCTACCAGCAAAAAAAGGTGCGTTTCTTTTTTATCAGCGGGACGATGTACGAAGTGCGGAGTATGAAGGTCTACCTGATTAAACATGGGGTATCGCAATCGAACATCATCGAAGATAAAATGGGAGTGACGACTCACGAAACAATGGAAAATGTGAAGGATTACACGATAGAAAATAATGTCAACGGAATTGTGTTCATCAGCCAGAAGTATCACATTCCGAGAATAGTGTTGTTTGCCGGACGCAGCGGGATTACGAACGCGGAGTTTATCGCCGCCGAACGTAAGGAGATTCGCCTCAAGGAGTTGTGGATATACACCCTCCGCGAGGCGTTGGCGCTCGTTCGAGCCTTTATACTTGGGTACTGAAATGGAAAATGCTAACATTGCCGAGATTTTTTCTTCGATTCAAGGGGAGGGCCCCGAAGCGGGAATTCCCTACACGTTTGTACGTTTTACCGGATGCAACCTTCAATGCAGGTACTGCGATACCGAATGGGCGAACGAGCCGTTGGAATCCGCGCGCGTATTGAAATGCAGTACGGACATCGCGGAGCATCACTTTAACCCCATCTCGGCGGAGGACTGCCTGGGGATATTGGCGGGCTTCAAGCATCGCAATATCTGCTTTACCGGCGGGGAGCCCATGCTTCAATCCGGGTTTATCGAGGCTATTCTCGGTAAACTGAAGGGGAAGCGCCTGATGATGGAAACGAACGGTACATTGCGGGATAATATCACCTCGGCGCTTCTCGAACGGATTGACGTCTGGTCGGTCGATATCAAGCTCCCGTCGGTCTCCGGCGAGAATGTGATGGACGATAACCGTTACTTCCTGCAAAGGCTGGTAGACGCGAAGCAGGTGGTGATCAAGACGGTATTTTCCGGCGAAACCCCGGTATCGGAACTGGAGGCCGCGCTTTCGATGGCGGACGAGTTCTATAAAATAAACCCACGTATGTCGTTCGTGTTCCAGCCGGTGACCGAGGAAGACAGGGTGCTCGCGGGCGATAACCTCGAGGTAATCTGCAAACTGATCGACAACTATAATTTCGAGATCAGGGTTCTGCCGCAGGTGCACAAGATACTGAAGTTATTATAACAGCCGGTCAGACTACCGATATTGAATCCCTAGAAATAGCCGGGCTTGATGACAAACAAGAAAATTCGGGCATTTCCTGTCACCGCGAGTACCCGAAGGGTGTAAAGCAGTCTATCTTTATTCATTATATGGTATTGCAATAGATTGCTTCAACCGCGCTTCAAAAAGTTATGTAGCGCGGCATCGCAATGACAAAAGTAGTTAGTCGACACGCCCATAGATACGGACGTTTTTTTAATAAACGCCCTCCTGTCATTGTAATCCGGCTTGTGCCGATACATATACGGGGACGAAAAATGAAAGAAACGATCGATAACTATCTGAAATATCTGACGTATGAACGGGGCAGTTCCGCGCATACCCTGAAAGCATATAGCGAGGATTTCGACGTATTCCTCCGGTTCTGCGGCGAGGCCGGAATTCAATCGTTCATGGAAATCGACTACCGCGTATTGATGAACTATCTTACCGATCTCAGCGAGCGCCGCCTGAAGGCGTCGAGTCTCGAACGGAAAATCGCGTCGCTTAAATCGCTCTATAAATACCTTCTCCGCGAGGGGATTGTTAAAAAGAATCCCGCCGACCTGTTGTCGTCCCCCAAGAAGGAAAAACGCCTGCCCGCCGTCCTCGAGAAGAACGAGGTGCGCGACCTGCTGGAATCCATCCCCGGAGATAATCCGTTGTCCCTGCGCGATAAGACGATGCTGACCCTGCTCTACGCGAGCGGTCTCCGCGTATCCGAGCTCACCGGCCTCGACATCCACGATATCGATTACCGTCAGGGAGTCGTGCGGGTGACCGGGAAGGGCGCGAAGGAACGGATAGTCCCGACAGGCGAGACCGCGCGGAAACTGCTTGCGGGGTATCTTGCCGTCAGGCAGGAGTTTTGCCCGGCCGAGGGCGATCGCGCGTTATTCCTGACACGGCGCGGGAAACGGTTATCGGACCGGATGATCCGGTATATCCTCGAGGGGTATATCGCGAAACTCGCGGTCAATAAGAACGTGCATCCGCACACCCTGCGTCATACGTTCGCGACACACCTCTTGGAAAACGGCGCGAATATCCGCGTCATCCAGGAGATGCTCGGCCATTCGAGCCTGTCCACCACCCAAATCTATACCCACCTTTCCCCGGAAAAACTCAAGGAAAGTTACGATAAGTTCCACCCTCATGCATAACCGCTGAAACCCAAAAGGCTTTCCCGTCATTGCGAGGGCGGAGCCCGAAGTAATCTATTTTGTATTCTACAAGTATGAATTAGAGTTTCTATTCGTCACACTGAGCCTGTCGAAGTGTGAGCTTTTCGAAGTGTGAGCCGTCATGCATATGGAAATCGAGTAGGCGCCGTAGGCGGCATATCGAGATTTCCTATTACTCTGATATCGGGATTAGCCGTCACGCAGGGGGCGTGAATATTCTGATTCCGGTACTGCTTGCGATTCCATCACGGGCGATGTATTGATACGGATAATAAGTTGAATATCGGGATTAGCCGTCACGCAGGGGGCGTGAATATTCTGATTCCGGTACTGCTTGCGATTCCATCACGGGCAATGTATTGATACGGATAATAAGTTGAATATCGGGATTAGCCGTCACGCAGTGACCGCCTGAGCAGATCCATCCCCGCGAGTTCCACCCCGCATTCGAGGGTGAACTCCGTGTTCGGCTGAACCACATCGGCCTGCGCGCCCTTAACAATCATCCCGAAATCGCGGATTTCCGCATGAGCGAAACGCGGCGAGATCGCGTCGAGAACCTCCCCGGAGCGGATCTGGTTCTGCGCGCGGACTAACGCCCGCCCTCCGCCGAGATTTTCCAGCACGGTACCGACGAATTTATATTTGCGGGTATAGTCCGACGTATCGGTCGCGCTGACGGATTCTCCCTTCCGGTGCTCGTTCTCCATAAAGTAGAACCCTGTGGTGTACGGACGGTGGCTGACCGTGTCCAGCTCGGCGAGAATAGCCGGATCGGGCGGAACGCTGCCCTGCGCGCAGTCGAGCGCATGACGGTATACCCGCGCGGTATTCGCGACATAGTAGATACTTTTCATCCGCCCCTCGATCTTGAACCCGCTGATCCCTGCGCGCAGGAGATCGGGGATATGCCCCGACAGGTTCAGGTCGCGCGAGCTGAGGATAGTCGTTCCGTGCTCGTTCTCCTCGATGGGGAGGTAGTGATGCTCGCGGGTCGGCTCCATCAGCACGTAGTTCCACCGGCACGGCTGGGCGCAGTCGCCGAGGTTGGCGGAACGAATTTTATTGCGTCGCATCCCGCCGGGCTTTTCATTATGACGGTAGGTCGAGCGCGAGGTGAAATAGTTCGACAGAAGGCATCTGCCGGAGTACGCGATGCACATCGCGCCGTGCACGAACGTCTCGATCCGGAGGGACGTGTTCTGCGCGATTTCGGCGATCTCGTCGAGAGTCAGTTCACGCGCGAGGATGGCGCGGCCGATACCGAGGCGCTCGTAGAAACGAGCGGTCTCGATATTCGTCGTGTTCGCCTGCGTGCTGACATGGATTTCCCTCGCGGGGTAATTCTCGCGCATCCATGCGATCGCCCCGAGGTCGGACAGGATAAACGCGTCGACAGGGATAGACTCGATCTCGCGGATGAAGGTTTTGAAGGGCTCGAGGTGCCGGTTATGAAAGTAGATATTGACCGCGAGGAAGATTTTCCTGGCCGAGGTATGAGCGAGTGTGACCGCCTCGGCCAGCCCGTCGAGCGAAAGATTCCCCGCGCCCTCACGGAGGGAAAACTCCTTCCATCCGAGGTAAACCGCGTCCGCGCCGTAATGGAGCGCGAAGCGGAGTTTTTCGATGTTGCCCGCGGGCGAAATCAGTTCCGGTATCGGCGGCATTTTCTCCATCCTTATCATCATATCAAGTAGAAAATTATCATATACTTAATCGGGAATAATTACAATTTTCAGGCGGGATATTTACACATTTACGCGGATGTGCTAAAATATAGAAAGGAGTTAATATGCAGGTTTTATATAAGAAGCTCCGGGACGATGCGATGGTTCCGGCATACCAAACCGACCAGAGCGCGGGCGCGGACGTGTTCGCGTGCCTTAACGATCCGGTGACGCTGCACCCCGGCGAGATTCAGCTGATCCCGACCGGGTTCGCGATGGCGCTCCCGCAGGGATACGAGGCGCAGATACGCCCCCGAAGCGGGCTGGGTTCCAAGGGTATCTCGGTGCCGAACGCGCCGGGGACTATCGACGCCGATTACCGCGGGGAAGTGCGGGTTATCCTCATCAACCTCGGCAGGGAGCCCTTCGTGATCCGTCACCATGACCGTATCGCGCAGATGGTGATCGCGCCCGTGATACGCGCGGTATTCGCCGAGACGGGCGAACTCCCCGAGACCGTGCGCGGCGAGGGCGGATTCGGCAGTACCGGAGTGGGGAAGCATAACTAGTTGCGGCGATTGGAGGGTTTACGATGAAAATGGGTTGGTACCGTCTTTTAGCGGTCGTCAATGCGTTGTTTTTTACGGCGAATGTTATTATTACTTATGTAACTATCCCGGAATCGTCGACCGGTACGATAGCGGGGCAGCTTTCCAACGAACTGCCCGAACTATTGGAGTTCTTCGGGATACATGTTTCCATCTGGGCGATAATCTATATCCTGCAGTTAGGGTTTCTGATCTATCAGCTCTACAAGGTGTTCCGCGCAAGCGAACCGCCGCTGTTTTTCGAGCGGATCGGCGTATTCTACCTGATCGCGTGCGTATTCAATACCGCGTGGATATATACATGGCATATCCAGATTATCTGGCTGTCGCTGATTATGATGCTCGGCTTGCTGATAACACTGAGTATCATTTATGTCCGTCTGAGGCCCGGCCTCGAGGAATTCACGATACGTCAGCAATGGATGCTGACGCTGCCGTTCAGCGTATACACGGGATGGGTCACCATCGCGGCGGTCGCGAATGTCACGACCGCGCTGTCGATGTACGGACTGAACGGGTGGGGGATTTCCGATACCGCGTGGACGATCATTATGATATCGATATCCACCATGGTCGCGGCCTCGGTGCTGTATATCCGGCGCGATCTGGGTTATGCGGCGGTTGTGATATGGGCGTTCACGGGCATCATCATCAAACAGATGGCGAATTATCCCGACGAGGGGCTGAAGATCATCATCGCGGCCGTGATCGGGATGGTCGTCCTCCTCGTCGATTCGATTATCGCGCTGGTGAGGACGAGCCGCACGACCTCATAATCGCCGGGAATTCCGCATCGAATGAACATAGGGGCGGTTCTAAAAACTATTTACATTTATTATCATTGTATTCATAATTCTTTGTTACAATCCCAATGGTCACTTCCGTACCGCATTGAAAAGGCGGTTATTAAAAGTGACCATCGATATATCGGAGGTATGATATGAAAAATTCTGGCGTAAACCGTCTTTTGGCTATTGCAAACGGGGTGTTTTTCGCGGGAACGTTGTTTGTGAATTATCTTTCCGCCGCCCTGCCGTTAAACGGCAAGACCCCGGGGCAGCTGTCGGACGAAATCCCCAATCTTTTCGTCCCGGCGGGCATCACGTTCTCGATCTGGGGAATCATCTATCTGCTTCAACTCATCTTTATCGTCTATCAGTTCATCGTCGTTTTCCGCGCGGCCGAGCCGCCGAAGTTCTTCGAACGAATCGGGGTGTTTTATATCCTGAGCTGTACCCTGAATTCGGCATGGATTTTCGCATGGCATTTCGAATTAGTGTGGCTTTCCCTGATCGTTATGGCGCTTCTGCTGGTTACGCTGATCCTGCTCTACCTTCGCCTCGAACCGGCGCTGAAGGAAATGCCCGCATCTCAACGATGGATGGCGGGACTCCCGTTCAGCGTGTACCTCGGGTGGATCACTGTCGCGACTGTCGCTAACGCCACCGCGTTCCTCGTGAAGTACGGCTGGGACGGGTGGGGTATTCCCGCGATGGTATGGACGATAGTCATGCTCGCGGTAAGCGCGGCGGTGACTTTCGCGATGCTCCTGACGCGCAGGGATACCGGTTACGCGGCGGTAATCGTATGGGCGCTCGCGGGTATTATGCTGAAACGTTCGGCGGACAGCCCGGAGACCGGGACGCCGATTATGATCGCGGCGGGCGCCGGAATAGCTATCATCATTGCCGGGGCGGTTATTGCGCTGGTACGGAAACGAAAAACCGCGTCATAGAAATATAGTATTGTAGAAAGAGAGGGGTTTTATGGATAAAGGTACCGCGCCTCAGAAAATGCCCTACGAGGAATATAAAAAAGTTTGGGAATCGCTTAACCCGCTTCGCATTGAGATGGTGGAGAAGAACGAGGAATGTGTGCATGCGTTGGGAGACCGGTTTTATTACGGGAATCCCTATAAAAAGCCCTCGGGGGTCTGCAACGCCCTTCAGCATGTCATCGATCTGTATACGTGGCGGTCGGAGCTCGGCTTTCATCATGGGAGGAGGACGACCGCGGGGTGTTCCGTATCCATTGCCCCGATAAGAAGGGGACGGTCTGGGAACTGAGGCGGGTTTCCGCGGAGGAATACGCGGAAGCATTACGGAACTGCGGGGATAAACCCGCTAACGGGAAGAAACTCGGATTTTAACGGCCTGATGACGAAGTGTTTTTTGTCATTGCGATGCGTCATGGTGAGCTAGCCGAACCATAGCCGAGGCAATCTATTTTATTAATGTGTATAATGTTATATAGACTGCTTCTTCGCTTTGCTCATCGCAGTGACAGAAAATAGTTTAATTTCCGTCTTCGTCAACTGCCCCTTAACCGGCGGGCTGATAATTAAGTTCATTTTACCCTGTAACGGATATTTACAGGGCAAGCTAAATATCAATTCCGGAGGCTGATATTTCAAAGACAAATATAATTGCCATAACAATCATAGTCTTGTTTTGTACGATCCTGTTGGTGATGCTGAATAAGAACGTTCTTTTTCAAAGTACTAAAAGTATCGATCTCAAGATAATCGGAGCCGACCGCTACACTCTTCAGACGGTTAACTTCTGTTTCAAGAATTATTACAAAACCACTCTCATCAGGTTTGACACGAACCATATACTTTATCAGGCCTTTACCAATAGCGACGATACTTTCCTGATTCGCTGTAACGGGATAATGAAAAACCCCGTCGTATTTGATATTTTCTTTACCCTGCAAGGGAGGTTGGACAGGATTGAGGCGGATAACGGGACTATCAAGGGACAAATTTTCCCGATAACCATGTTTAACCCGAAAATCGAATAGAGCCGGAAGAAAATTGTTGTTATCGGTAAAAATCCTGAAATATTTTGAGCGCTATTTTCCGGTCATTTGTCCCTGAGCGGGAGAAGCGTCCGCCGGATATCCTCGAGAATCTCAGGCGGCACGTCTTTAATATGCGGGCCTTTGTTGAAAAAATCCTCGAACGACTGCTGGCATGCGCCTCCTCCGGCCCATCCGGGATAGTAATCGGTGTACCACGTCAGACACCCCTCGTACGTATGGACGCCTTCCGTTTTGTATCCCCCCTCCCATGAACGGTGATCCCATTGCCAGTCCTTTTTCAACTCATCGGGTATCGATATCTTTTTCATATTATTTTCCGATAATCACGATTTGCGAGGGCGAATTGAGGATGATTTCCGGCTTGCCCTGATATTCCTTGACTACGCCGGAAATTTTAACCGTTTTATTCAGGTAAAACTGTTCGGGGTTCATCGAGAATTTCGGCAGGTCGGACGCGAAGATAACGGCGGTCAGGTACTTCTTGTAGTTCGCGTGGAAATTCAGGTAGCAGACCTTTCCGGTATTCTTGGAAAGCACGATTTTCCCCTCGACCATGACTTGTTTCCCGATATAGAGTGCGGCTTCTTCCCATGGCACGATACCGCCGGGTTGTACGGTTACGGATTTATTCGTGATAACAGGTTTCCCGGTCATCGCGGCGTAGATTTCCGCCTGTTTCTCCGGCGTGAGGGACTCGAAACGCATCAGCAGAAGCTGCGGGGCATACTCCGCCCATAAGCCGGATTTATTCTTCCATGCCGTCTTTTCCGCGCCGAGGAAATCGTCCATGAACACAAACGGCGCGGAAGTGTCCGCGATGGCAAACCCCTTCCGTATCAGTTCTAGATTGAGGAAAAGGTCGTCGATATAGACATAGTATTTTGGGTGCGCGGGGTCGGAATTGGTAATCAGCGGGTCGGGCTCGATCCGGCAGGATTTTCCTATGATAAAATCGTGGAAATACTTATCCGCAATCCCGTTCATCTTCGGGGATATTTCTATCGTTGGAAGGTTAACCCCGGTTAGGGATATTTCGGAGCCGCCGCCGAGTACCATCGTGAAATCGGTAGAGATCGAGGCAATCGTATAGTTCGACGCGTGATCCGGCAGGGTAAGCGTCATCGCGCCGGGTTTACCGAAAATCCTGAAGCCGATTGCGACAATGATGAGTACGAGGGTGACAATAATCCCCGGGACCGCGGGAATACGCTTCGGGGAGTCCTTCGGATTATCCATGCTGGAATATATCGCAGATAATTCTCTGCAGGATGAAAATATCCGTCAACGGCTTCCGTACGACCGCGGAAATATCCCACTTCTTACTCTCGCTCTGCATGATCTCGATCTGCGACCCCGTCAGGATGATGATTCTCGGGCCGTATATTTTATACTCGTCACGGATATTCTTTATCAGCGAAAACCCGTCCATCACCGGCATATGCAGGTCGGTGATAACGAGGTCGTAACGCTGCTGCTGAATCTCCTCCCATGCGTCCTGTCCGTTCTGCATGATCGTAATTTTATGCCCGAAGTTGGATAGTATCTTTTTCAGAAGCTGATTGATCGCATCGTTATCATCGACAATCATAATACTCAGCCGTAACGCGGTTTCCTTTAATATCAGGGAATCGATACGATGGTAGATTTCCGCGTAGTTTCCCGCGATAGTTTCGATACGGTTGATTATTTTCTCGTTAAACCCTAAGTCTTTCTTATCAGAAAGCAGTATCAATCCGTCGCAAAAACGTCCGGCGGATTGAGTATTTTTCTTCACCGGAATCCACGCGGAGGAATGATCTTCTACACACATACAGATTCTTCTCGGATTAAATAAATGCGGTTTCAGTTTTTCAGAATCGACGTAAAATGAATTGGTAAAGTATGAACCGTATTCGGTGAGCGGTATCGATTTATCAGATTTATCATGTTCGATAATATATCCGCATAAGCATTCGTACTGATTATCCATTCCCAGATGTTTCGACTTTAGAGAATTTTCGGTCTTAATGAATTCATCCGTGTACCCCTGATAATAATAGAACGGGAAATCGTCCTCCGCGTTCCTGAGACGCAGCGCCATTTTCTCACAGTCAAATATCGCGGTAATCATCCTCATTACCATTTCGGTTATATGGTCTAATATCTCCTTATTTTTTACAATCGTGCAGTTTGGGCTTTCATTTTTTTTCATTTGACCCTCTTTTAAAAAACCACAATAACTTAGGATTAATTCTAGACAAATTGTTGGTTTTGTCAATACTTTTTTTAATAGTTTTTCCAAATACGAAAAATTACGTATAAAAACTTTATACGGTACATATGTGCATATATACGGGTTGTTCAAATCGAATATCTATAGACTGTTGATACTCGGAATCAGGTGAAATATTGATTATTTTTTTCTGCTTTCCTATAATATATCGAAATTTAAAGGAGCCTATATGCCTAAGGGAAAAAGCAAAGAAAAAATGGGATTTGTGGAAGAAATCAAGGAAGAGTTTAAAGAAGAATTAAGAAAAGAATTTGAGAAGGAATCCGATACAGGGATGAATTGCAAAGGGGATTTTAAGTTTGAAGTAAATATGGATGCGAAGGACAAGAAAGCGGGATCGCTGATGTTCGGGATAATCCTCATAGTGGCGGGCGGGTGTTTTTTACTGGGGCATTTCTTTCCGTTCTTCAGGATAGGCAATTTATGGCCGCTATTCATCATGTTCCCCGTCCCGTTCATTTCCATCGCGCTTTTTACCCATGGTAAAAAAGCGGCGGGCGTGCTGATCCCCATAACCATCCTCACGTTTCTGACCGTATACTTCTTATGGCTGAACGTAGTAGGATGGGGAATGAGCGCGCAGACATGGCCGAATTATATTCTCGCCCCCGGGCTGGGATTTCTCTTCGCGGGGTTATACGGCGGAGAAAAAGGATTTTATATTCCCGCGGGTATCCTGATAGCATTAACCCTCATTTTTTACTTCGCCTTCTTTAACTTCGGATTGATGATCGCGATTTTACTTATCGCCCTGGGTTTACTCGTTATCGGGAAGACGGTCTTTCAACTGGTAAATAAAAAATCATAACTTCGACCGGGGCGGTTGTTTGGCAACCGTCCCTTCTTTTTTCTTCAGGGGATCGATCTTATCGATCATTGTCGACGCGAATGCCGCTACCGCCGACCCGATGATCGCGGCGGCGAAGTACACCCAGATTTCATCGGGGCGCGACGAGAATCCCGCGAGCGCCGCGGCGCGGAGGCAATGCCCCGCCGGGTAGTGGAACGGCGCCGTCAGGTAGGTGATAGCCGCGTACATCGTACCCGCCGCGAGCGCCCCTCGCTGGCCGCGTACCTGTCCGTCACGCGACACCCGCATAATAACGAACACCAGCAGGAATGTGACGATGCTCTCGAAAACGAGGGTTTTCAGAAGACTGATGCCCGGCGTAATAGATTCCGGTTCGCCGAGCGAGGGAAAGAACACCCCGAATAGTCCGACCGCGAGAAATACCGCGATCGCCTGGCATCCGATATAGATGAGCATCTGGCGGGTCTTGATTTTCCGGGATACCCAGAACGCGAACGTGACCGCCGGGTTAAAATGCGCGCCGGACACCCTGCCGACCGCGAGGGTCAGCCCGAATATCGCGAGCCCGAGGAAAAGGTACTCCAGCAGGGAGTGCCCGAGTATCCCCATCGACGCGGGGATGACGGTCATACCCGTCCAGAAGAATATTATCCCGAATGTGCCGATCATTTCGGCGGCATATCGTCTTAAATTCGTTTTCTTTATCGGTACTTTCATATTTCCTCCCTCTATAGTATCAGCGGATCGTTATTTCGATTGCGTCCACGGCGATTCTTCTTTCACGGTGGCGGCGTAACGGATCAGGAAAAACGCCGCGGCGAGAGCCAGAAGCCCCCAGATGATGCCCCACACCACAGGGGGAAGCGGGATAATCTGCGACATATAGAACGCGTCCGAACCGGGAATATCGCGCGAGATCAGGTCTTCCTTGATATCGATGATCGCGTACATCACGCTTGTCAGCCCGATGAACTTCAGCAGGATATCGTTGACGATCTCCGGGGCGAACCATCCGGTGAGCCCGATACCGAGGCCGAAGAGGATACCGAACAGGAACCCGAAGCTGATGATAGGCCTGATAAACAGGATGGCGATAATCAGGACGATTCCGCCGATGACGGTGGAGATGATCTTATCGAGCTTGGTGCGCGACGCGAGAATGAGGATCAGTCCGCCCCAAAGCATACTCCCGAGGTATCCCGCCATCACGATGAGCCATTGCCATCCCCCGACAGTAGTGCATACCCCGCCGAGATTCTGCGAAATCTCTATCCCGGCGATCCGTCCTCCTGTGAGCGCCGCCGCGAGCCCATGTGAAATCTCGTGAAGAAGTACGACGAACAGCTTGAACGGGTAGAACAGCACGAAATTCCAGAATATCGCGATGACGACGAACATGCCCGCGAGTAATGCGATCAACTGCCAGTTCACTTCGTCCTTTTTATACTGAAAAGCCTTCATAGACCGCTCCAAAGTATGATAGAAATTCTAACGCGCATCGCCGTGAAAAGCAAGTATTGCATACGGCTAAATCCATTATCATGCCGGTAAGCCGGTTTTAGAGACAGCCTGCGACGAAAGAAATAATACAGTGTCCGCGATGAAAAGCAAGTATTGGTCGATGCGCGGCTGTGAATGTCTTACTTATAGGCATAGGTAATGGGATTAGCCTGCGCAGCAGTTGGTCTGCGCGGCAGTTAGCCGAGCTTTTTGATTGCCTTGTTGACGCGCGCCAGTTGTGTGGGGGAAAGGTCGCCTTCGCGCGAACGCAGCACGCGGATAAACTCGTCCCTGAAATCCGGGGACACCGCCGGCAGAATGCTCTCGCAGTACTGGGGCACGCTTTTCGGACGGGTGGTTTTCAGCAGGTCGAACAGGATGGGGAATATTTTCCGGGCGTACTCCGGTTTGCCGGACGCGATACCCGCGAGCGCTCTGACCGCGCCGTCCACGGTAATGACCGAGCCGGTATGGAGGAGTTCCGCGAATAGGCCGGTATACGGATAGAGCTCGTCCGCGCGTAATGCCGCGACTGTCGATAACGCGATCATCGCGCCCCACACCATCCGGTTGTTTTTACTCCCGAGGAGTTTCACATAGCTGTCGCTGTATTCCGCGATGAGCGCGGGCGCGGTATAGCCGATCTCGTACAGCGTCTTGATGCAGTCGTTGGCGATATTCCTGTCCTTATCGAACAGATGCACCGCGAGTTGGCCGATACCCGCCGTGTCGTTCTTCTCCCGCAGTTCCTTCGCGAGCTCCTGGTTCGGTACTTCGTCGCGCCGCCCTAAGCCGGCCGCGAGCCTGTCAATCACACTCATAATCTCCCCCTCGCTCATTTCGTTTAGAGTACCACGAATAGGCGGATTCGTCAAACAATTTTCAAAAGTCGGGGCGTATTTTACAGTTTGCTGAAAATCGGTTATAATAATAGGAATTCGGAGGCATCATAGTGTTATTCAAAGACGAAGTAGAGATACATGTAAAAGCGGGTAAGGGCGGCGACGGGGCGGCGACGTTCCGGCGGGAGAAGTATATCGACCACGGCGGCCCCGACGGCGGCGACGGGGGGTACGGCGGCGACGTGATTATGCGCGCCGACGTCAACCTGCGCACGCTCTCGCATATCCATAACCGCCAGCGTTTCCGCGCCGGTAACGGGCATGACGGGATGAAGCAGCATATGACCGGGGCGATGGGCGAATCGACGGTGATTGTCGTACCGCAGGGTACGCAGGTGTTCGATACCGCGACCGGCGAGATGATGTGCGACCTCACCGGGCCGGATAGCGAATTTACGGTCGCGCGCGGGGGGAGAGGCGGGCCGGGCAATACCCACTTCAAGAGCTCGACCAACCAGACACCGTTCTACGCGAAGGCGGGAAAGCCCGGCGAGGAACGGACACTCCGTCTCGACCTGCGGCTGATCGCGCACGTAGGGTTGGTTGGTTTCCCCAACGCGGGCAAGTCCACGCTGATATCGAAGATCACCAACGCCCGCCCGAAGATCGCGGACTACCCGTTCACGACGCTCGAACCGAACCTCGGGGTGATGACCCCCGAAGGCGCGTACACGTCGGTACTGATCGCGGATATCCCGGGATTGATCGAGGGCGCCCATGAGGGTAAAGGCCTCGGCATCGAGTTCCTCAAGCATATCGAGCGTACGAAGATCATCCTGTATGTCCTCGATATTTCCGGCGAGCCGATGAAGAAGTTCGAAATCCTGCGGGACGAGCTTCGCGGCTACTCGGAGACCCTTGCGTCGCGGCGCTTCATGGTCGCGCTGAATAAGACCGACCTGGTGCAGGAACCGAAAGAGATCGATAAAATTGTTAAAAAGTTTAAAAAGCTCACTCCCGATGTAATGACGATATGCGCGCTCCAGGGCGAAGGGCTGAAAGACCTGAAATGGTCGATATACAATATGTACGGGGAATGCGAAAAGAGAGAGAAAGAGGCGGCTCTGCATGAAACTCCTAGTAAACAGTTTGACTTTTAATGTCGCGAGGGTAACGCTCAAGCTCGGCACCCGGCAGGTCACCGACCTCGACGGGATCAATCACGCGAATATCGAAAAGATCGCGGCGGAGGTGGCGGAACTGCGCGCGTCGGGGATAGAATTCGTCCTCACGGTGAGCGGGGCGATCGGCCTCGGCAGGCTCGGCTTCCGCGACAAACTCGGCGACGGCAAACTCCCGTTACCGCAGAAACAGGCGCTCGCCGGGGTGGGGCAGATCGCGCTGATGGAGCTCTTTAAGGAGAAATTCGCCAAGCACGGCATTCCTGTCGGGCAGGTGCTGCTCACCCACGCCATATTCGAAAACCGAAACTCGTACCTGAACGCGCGCAATACGCTGAACACGATGCTCGAGATGGGGATTATTCCCGTCATCAACGAGAATGACTCGGTCGCGGTCGAGGAAATCCGTTTCGGCGACAACGACCGTCTCGGCGCGCTGGTCGCGCTCCTGACCGACTCCGACCTCTATATCATGCTCTCCGATATCGACGGGTTCTACGCGGACTACGGTACGCCCCAGAGCCGTCTGATGAAAATCGTCGACCTCGACAACGAACCCTCGCTCGCGTCTCACGCGCATGACAACGAGTTTCACCTGTCCACGGGCGGCATGCTGACGAAGATCGAGGCCGCGCGGATGACGAACCTGAGCTGCGTCCCGTCGGTGATCGCCAACGGGTTCAAGTCGGGAGTCCTCTCAGGGGTGTTCGACAATCTCCGCGAGGGCACTGTGTTTATCTCGAACCGTTGCCGCCTCAATCAGAAGAAGCGTTGGATATCCGCGAAGCACACCCGCGGCAGAATAGTAATCGACGAAGGGGCTGTCAACGCCGTCCGCGCGCATAAGAGCCTGCTGCCGTCGGGGATAGTGCGTATCGAGGGAAAGTTCCAGCGCGGGGATAATGTGCTGGTGACCGACGGCGCGGGGGAGAAGGTCGCGGCGGGGCTGGTGAACTTCGGGGCGGACGAGTGCGCGATGATCGCCGGGCATAAGACGAACGAGATCGAGGCAATCCTCGGCGCGCCGGGCTCGCAGGATAACGTCATTCATATCGATAACATGGTCGTGCTGTGACCTGGTGAAAGTATGAAAGATAATTCAATAATGGAATATTATGACTACCTTCGAATGTTTTACTGAATATTGACAAAACGATAAAGGCTGTATAAAATGAATGAGGTGTTAAAAGATTATTGAAAAACAACTTAATTTGCTGTCCAAATTTATTGACTGCATCCGATGATTAGTCATTCCCTTATTCAGGGGATATATGACGCATATAGATTAAATAAAAATATCGTTTTATATAGTTAATTTATTGGAGGGGGAAAAACCTTGAAAATAGTATTTCTAATATTATTCCTGAATTTATTTACTTTTACTTTTGCCTTTTCACAACAAAGCTTTTCCTCCGCATATCAATACTTAAAAAAGAAACCATTTATGACTGAAGAGAATATTAATTCTTTAAAGAAACTTTCAAAGAGTTTTAGTATCGATGAAAAACTAGAATTCTATAATAATAATTATCGAAACAATGCACTTCCGTGTATGTTATTTAATTTTATTTTACCATGTACCGGTTTGGGAAGCTTTATCTACGGAGATATTTTCGATGGTTTAATAACCTTAATAAGTTCAGGAGTGTTGGTTGGAGCAAACATAGGCAAAGAAAACTTTCTTCTTGTGATTTTTCCATTAATGATAATAGAAGGATATAGTCTTATTAGCCCCTGGATTGTACAAAGCAGACAAAACTCTTATTTACAAAAAGCCCTCGATTTAGATCCCAAGTTTATATCGGATAGTATCTTTCATATTGAAATATTAAAAATAGCATTTTAATATAAAGTAGTTAAGAACACACTATATATAATATTTTTATATAAATCAATCACCATTTTATTCACCCTTTGCCTTATGCGCCACTATAAATAAAATAGTACCATATAATTATAGTTTGTACTGATATAAGGCGCTTATGCTTTTTCCGGTTACCGAACTCCCGCATATGCTCGAGATGGTGGCGATCACTCCACGAAATTCAGGAATATATAGTCGATCGCGCCGGGGACTTTCACCTTTTTAACCTTCCCGCTCTGGAGATCCATCACCGCGATACAGACCGGGTTATCCACCCCTCTTGACATCCTCCCTCCCTTATGGTATAATAATACTAACTAGTACAATCATAGTTAGTACGAAAAGAGGCGCTTATGCTATTTCCCATGACAGGACTCCCGCATCTGTTCGAGATGGTCGCGATCACCTACACCGCGACACGCCGTCTGGTGAGCGACAGGCTCGCCCCGTACGGGATTACCTATCCCCAATGGGGCGCGCTCTACGGCCTTTACGGGCATGACGGCATGCGGCAGGTGGAGCTCGCCAAGCTGATCGGGATAGACACCACCAACGCGATGGTGATCTGCGACGGGCTCTCGAAAAAGGGGTGGATCGCGCGCGAAAACGACCCGTCCGACCGCCGCGCGAATATCCTGCGGATGACCGCGGAGGGGCGCGCGCTGATGGACAGAACCCTCGCGGTGGTCGCGGGCCTGTACTCGGACGCGGCGGGGGATATTTCCGAAACCGAAGCGGATATTGCGAGCGGCGTATTGGAACGATTCCTGAAGATGGTGAAGGAGAAATCGGATGAGTGATTTGAAAACGGATTGCCCGTGCCGTAAACGGAAGTGCGTCAACCGGGGAAATTGCGAACCCTGCCGCGCGAAACATTACCCGAAGGGCGGGTTTCCGGCGTGCGAACGCGGGAAAAAGAGGTAGCCGCGATGGAGCAAATACTTTACTGGAGCATGGTCGTCCTCGGAGCAGTGATTGCGTTCACAATCGTGGTATTTTTCATCCCGTTTATGATGTCGATACCCGCGATGGCAAGCCTGCCGAAACCGCCCGATGACCGTGCCGCGCTCGACGGGATGGTTACCATTGACGACGCGGTGGAGAAGTGCCGTTCGACCGGGCTGGCAGGCGTGGAACTCGCCGGATATGCGCAGAAGCTGGCCGCGCGGAAGATGCGATACTCCTACCGGAATTCCTACGACTCCCCGGCGCGGGCGTTCGAACGCGGGCTGGGATACTGCTGGCATAAGGGATGGGCGCTTTATACGATACTCGTCCGCCTCGGTATCGACGCGCGGGTGGTGCAGGCGTACCGGGTCAAATACCCCGCGGGATATGTCGAGGGAGTATGGCGCGAAGGGGGGATATTGGGGCACATGTGGGTAAGGGTGACAATCGACGGTATCGAGTACGATGTCGATCCGGGCAAGGTCGAGAACCGTCCCGGGGTCATGCATTGCACGCCTGTGTCGCCGGTCATACCGTTAACCCCGCTGATCAGCGCGCTGACCTATCTCGGTTCGCCGTATGTCAACTCGGTGAAGTATTTCGGTTGGCGGAAAGCAAATATGAAAAAAGATGACAGGGTGCGCCGGATTTGATAAAATATGGTACTAATGAAAGGAGAAGCGTATGAATGTAGTACTGATTGTGCTGGGGATAATCGCGGGGTTGGTCGGGCTCGGGTTTATCGCGTTGACGTGGGGGATGAAGACGATCAAGGATATGCCGATCAACGACGTCGACTTATCGAAGCTGAAGGACGGCGTATACAAGGGCGAGTTCAATAAAGGGCGGTGGAATTACATAGTCGAGGTGACTGTGAAGGGCGGCAGGGTCACAGGGATCACCAATGTGAAGGCACAGTACGAGGAGCTCGAGAAGTTCAGCCAGGATATGACGAAGACGATTATCGAGCAGCAGAAGGTGAATATCGACGCACTTTCCGCGGCGACCATCGACTCCAAGGCCTTCCTGAAGGCGGTCGAGAACGCGTTAACAATAAACAAGTAAACGGAGATTATATGAAAAGGAGAACGGCTGTGACAGTAATACTAATTATTATCGGTGGTTTAGCGGCTTTAGGCGGTATCGGAGTGTATTTCGGCACCAAAGGGATGAAGGAGATCAAGGAAATGAGCATCGGTACGCCGGATGTTTCCAAACTTTCCAACGGGGTGTATCATGGGGAGTTTCATCATGCCCGTTGGAATTATAGTCTCGAAGTAAAAGTGCAGGGCGGGAAGATCGCCGGGATTACCTATGTTCCCACCGATATGGGGATGAAAGCGGAAATGAGCGATAAAATTATTCAATCCATTCTCGATAAGCAGAACCTTCAACTGGATACTTATTCCGGCGCGACTATCGACTCCAAGGCCTTCCTGAAGGCTGTCGAGAACGCGCTGACCAAAACGAAATAGCGCATCACAAGGTAAAAACCTATCATTATTGAAAATTGCACCGGTTACGGCGGCGGGCGTCAGGTCTGCTCGAAGCAGGATTTCCTGATGGGGACGGTCGTCGAACAGATCGTATTCGGCCGCCATGCGCGGCATATCGCCCGGACGGTTTCCCGCGAGACGGCGCGCCTCGAACGCCTGTGGAGCGTGTACCGCCCGTCGAGCGAAATCGCCCGCCTGCGGGCGTGCGCCGGACGCCGCCCGGTCAGGGTGCATCCCGATACCGCTGCGGTGCTTGCCCTTGCGCATGAGATACGCGAACTGACCCTCGGGGCGTTCGATATCGCCGCCGCTCCCCTCGTGCGCCTCTGGCGGAACGCCGAACCGTCGGGGGCAGCCCCGTCCGAAACGGATATCGCCTCCGCTATCGCGTTACTGACGGGACACCCGCTGGAACTCGACGGGCGCAGGGCGTATCTGCCGTTACCCGGGCAGGAGCTCGACCTCGGCGGTATCGGGAAGGGGTTCGCCGCCGACCGCGCGGCGGAGATTTACCGGAAGTATCATACCGACGCAGCGATGATCAACCTCGGCGGGAATGTGATGGTCACCGGGCGGAAGCCCGACGGGTCGCCGTGGCGGATAGGGATACTCGACCCCGCCTCGGACGACGGGGGGTGTGTCGGCTGGGTCGAGGCCGACGAATGCTCGGTGGTGACATCGGGGGGATACCGCCGGTTTTTCCAGATCGGCGGGGAGTTCCTCCCGCATATTATCGACCCGCGCACGGGGCGTCCCGCTGTGACGGATATCGCGGGCGTGACGATCGTCTCCTCATGCTCGGCGCGCGCCGACGCTCTCGCGACCGCCGTGTATGTACTGGGGGCCGAACGGGGGCTTGCGCTGATCGAGGGGTTGCCCGACGCTGAGGCGGTGATTATCGGGAACGGCGGTGAGGTACTGCGTACGGCTAGCCCCGATTTCAAATTTTATACAAATAGGTAGATATAGCCAGTGATGGGGGGGGGGGAGAAACTG
>JABLXV010000083.1 GCA_013177895.1 Brevinematales bacterium
AAATCACCGCCGAAGGAGTATACCCCGGGCAGTCCGCCGAACGGGAGAAACGCCACCGCCATTATCATTACCGCTAACTGCACCGCGGGCGCTAATTTGAATACGGCGGTAACCGTATCGCTGTAAACCGCGCCTTTTTTCAGCAGTTTAAACAAGTCGCGGTATGCCTGAAGAAGGGGAAATCCCTTTCGCCCCGCGAATATCGCCTTGGTCTTCCGAATCAGGCCTTCGAGGAGCGGCGCGAAAACGAGAGCCAGAAGTAAGGGGAGGAAATTTAATAATTCCATATTATAGCCCCAACCCGATGATTAACAGCACGAATAACGCAACCAGTATATAGAGAACATAGAGATGCAGGTTCCCGTGCTGGATAATTTTTATCCGGGAAAGAAGGTTTTGTACGAATAAGAAAACGGGCTGGAACAGCTTTTCCAGAAACGAGTCGGGGGTATGGGTCTCGTAACCCGCGCGCGCCGGGAAGAGGTTGTCCGGTATCGGCGGCGTGGATTTTGTCCTCAGCATAGTCCGCGCGCCGGACACGACCGGCTGGGAGTATGACGACGACGTATACTGCATCTTCGGGGTTGCGCCGACATAGCCGCAGCCCCATGTCTCCGCCTTCGCTTTACGCCTCCCGCGAAGCAGTAACCACCGGATGAGAAGGAGAAGGAGGACTATCCCCGCGAACAATAGCGACACCGTCTGTATCCACCCGAACGGGGCAAGCATGCTTTGGAACGCCGCCGCGTCAATCGGGCTGCCGGATGCCTGTTCGATAACCCCGGACATCGCGACGATAGTCTCGCGCGGAAATATCCCGATGCCGATGGAAACTGCCGCAAGGAATAGCAGGGGAATAATCATCAGCGGGCTTGTCTCTTTTGCCTCAGCCGCTTCGGTGGAACGGGGGCTGCCCTGAAACGCTACGCCGAACACCTTAGTGAAGCAGAATACCGCCAGTCCGCCGATCAGGCTTAATCCGCCGATGACGGCGACACTGAAAAATAGGTTCTGCAACGGCGACGGGAGGAGGTGCCTGAACGCCCCGGTATAGATCAGAAACTCGCCGATAAACCCGTTTAACGGGGGAAGTCCCGAGATCGCGGCCGCACCGATTAAAAAAGCAAGTCCCGTAAACGGCATCTTTTTTAATAGTCCGCCCATTTTATCAATCCGTAAGGTATGCGCGGCGTACTGGATGGAACCCGCCCCCATAAACAGGAGGCTTTTAAATACAGCATGGTTCAGGATATGCAGCAAGCCAGCGGTAAATCCCAACAGCATCAGCGGAACCGACCCTGCGGCCTTCCCGATAATCCCGATACCGAGACCCATCGATATAATCCCTATATTTTCCACACTGCTGTATGCCAATAACCGTTTGAGATTGTGCTGAGCGACCGCCATCAGGATGCCGGTTATTCCAGAGACCAACCCGATAATCAATAATATCCATCCCCACCATTCCTGCGCGTTCCCAGTGAAGGAAAGGACAGTGATGATGCCGAAGATGCCGGTCTTGATCATCACACCGGACATGACGGCGGAGATATGGCTCGGGGCGGCTGGATGCGCCTCTGGAAGCCACACGTGCATCGGCAAAAATCCCGCCTTCGTGCCGAATCCGATGACGGCTAAGATAAATAACATTCCGCCGATTTCAGGAGAGAGGTACGGCGCGTTCGCCCGGAACACCGCGAAATCGTAGGAGCCGCATTCTCTTGCCAGTATGGCGAACATCACGAGTAGCAAGGCTGTACCGATATGGGTCGCCACCAGGTATATCCATCCGGCGTTGCGGGACTTCTCCTGATCGCTTTGGAACACCACGAGGAAAAAGGAGGAAAGCGACATCATCTCCCACGCGATCAGGAAAAGAATCGCGTTCTGCGCGGTAACCACCGTCATCATGCTCGCGGTAAGTATCAGGTAAAAAAACCAGTGCTTTTTCATCCGGGCGGGGTCGTCCCCGTAATGCCGGAGATAGGCGGGCGCATAAATCGATGCGGCTATTGAGATTACCGATATTATTAGAAGAAAGAAGGATGATAACGGGTTGAGCTCGAGTGAGAGTTTACCCAGCGGCAGATCCCATGGCAGGGTGAGGGTGTTCAACGCTGGCCGGATGAATAGGCTGATGAGCGACGCGGCGGCTATTACGCCCGATCCCGCGATAGAGAAAACAGCGCCCGCGAGATGGACATATTTGGATTTCTTACCGGCGATGAGTACCAGTAAACTTCCGCAAATAAGAATGGAAATCCCTATCCCGAATAAATACATCATATTTACATTCCTATAAAAACATCATCCGCTGATCTCGGAGAGCTCGATCTCCTTGATAGTCTTAAAAATTTCCTCTCTTTTTGCGCATCTTTCGAGTAACTCGCGTATTTTTTCATGGTTAAGCATGTACGCTAATCGGGATAAAAGGTGAAGGTGTATTTGAATCGAGGGGGTCAGCAGTGTGAAAAGAATCTTGACGGGTTCCTTGTCCATCGCGTCGAAATCGACGGGCTCGTCGAGGAAACAAAGCGCGATCGACGGTTTGTCGACATGGAGCACCACGGGGTTGCGGACATGGGGGATAGCTATTCCTTTACCGACGGCGGTCGTGCCCATTTTCTCGCGGGCGATCAGAAACTGGTAGAGCGTTTCCCTGTCCATCCCGTCTGGGACTTTCATATACTGCACGGTATTATAGACGACTTCTTCCTTAGTCTTACCATCGACATGGTAATGTATCCCTCCGTTCCTCAGGGCGTCCGACACGGTGTAGGCGGCAAGATTTTCCGGGGCGGGGTCATGCATCAGGCGCGGAGTGACATTGATCTTGTTCTCGGTCGCCCATTCGAGTATCTCCGCCTTACTGAAACGGTATTGCCCGTTGATGCGGTAGTATGGGAAACCGTCGCTTTTAATCCAACGGTAGATCGATTTTTCGGAAACATTGAGTAACGCGGTGACGTCTTTCACTTTCAGTTCCATGCACGACTTTCCTTACCCGCGCTTATGAAAGCGCGGAAAAATGTCCTTTCATGTCCGCAAATGTCCGATATTGTCCTTTGATTATATTACGCGGACGGGATTATTGCAAATTATAAACAATATACCATTGGTAGGATTTACAGTATGAGGCGGACGGTGAACTACACTTCGATGAAGGAAAGTCCCCGGGATAAGGTGTTTTCATAGAGCTTCTTCGATAGCTCCATTTCGGTACGGGTTTCGGCGGTATCGTCGAGAATCTTCTGCATCGTTTCCTTGCTGTAATTGCTCCGGCCCTGCGACAACAGCCCGTCGATATCCGACTGGATCTTTTTTATCTGCTCCGTCAGCTCGAAGTTCAGACGGTCGATCTCCTTGTTCCTGACCTGGGGGTCGGTGTAACGGAACATCGCGTCCTTGACCTTTTCATGGTAATGGTCATACAGGCTCTTTCCTAAAACGTAGAGCGAATTCAGTTCCAACGATATCCGCTCCGCCGGAACCGCGCATTGCGCGAAAAACAGAAACACGAACAGAAAAATGAATTTATTTCGCATTTTTACCTCGCTAATACCGATATATCATACCGGAAAAACCGTTTTTTATCAAATAGGCGGAGCGTATGCTGAAAAAATGGCCGATACCCGCGGTAATCGTCATAGGCGCAGTTTTCATCCTCACCGCCGGCGCGGCGAAAACTATTACCGGCGGGCAGGAATTCCAGACGATAGCGGACAAGGCGTCCGCGCTGAAAAACCTGTACGCGCTCGTGCTCTATCGTTCGGGCGGGGTGAAGTTCGAGGCATATTTCCACGGGCAGAAGCCGGGCGGCTTATGCAATATTAAATCCGCCGCGAAAAGTATCCTCTCGTCCCTCGTGGGTATCGCCCTGAAGGAGGGCTATCTTCATAGCGTCGACCAGCCCGTATGCGAGTTGATCCCGGAGTACTTCGGGAAAGATACCGGCCCGGCGAAAAAGGCCATCACTATCCGGCATCTCCTGACCATGACCTCGGGGCTCGATTCCGCGAGCAATAAGGATTACGGCAAGTGGAAAAAATCCGCCGATTGGACTGCGGCGGCGTTATCGGCGAAACTTGTTTCGACGCCCGGGACGAAGTATGTCTACTCCACTGCGGACGCGCATATCCTCGCCGCGGCGCTGACGAAGGCTATCGGGCGCGACCTGCTCGACTACGCGAATGAGAAGCTGTTCGCCCAGCTGGGGATAACCGTTATCGAATGGGACAAATCCCCCGAGGGGTTCCGTTTCGGCGGCAACGATCTTTATATGGCTCCCGCCGATCTCGCGAAATTCGGGATACTTTACCTGCACGGCGGAATTTGGGACGGCGTACAGGTCGTCCCGGGGGAATGGGTCGCGCTATCCACGGGGTATCAGGTGCGCCCCGAATTATGGTCGCCGTTCCCGGTAACGGGGTATGGATATTACTGGTGGAGGATCGATATCGCGGGGATGGCGGCATACGCCGCGTGGGGGCATGCCGGACAGTACTGTATCGTGATACCGGAGCTGGACACGGTGCTGGTCGCGGCGTCGGACTGGAACGCCGGGTACTCGAAACAGTATTATAAGAAGCTCGCGGGCGTTCTCATAGGAATACTGAACATTGCGCAAAAATAATACATATTATGCAAAAGATTAACAAATATATACTTGAATATTAACTCATCCTTTTTATAATATAACTGAGAAAATCGGGAGAAATTATATGAACGTCATCATTACCGGCGCAGCCGGGAGAATGGGCAGAACAAATATTAAAACAGTCGCGGAGGATCATGAATCGAAGGTATTCGGCGCGGTGGAAATGAAGGGGAATCCCTTTATCGGGCAGGACGCGGGGCTTCAGGCGGGCGTGTCCCAAATAGGGGTAAGCATTGTCGGCGATATCTCGGCGGTATCCGGGAAGGCGGACGTGATTATCGATTTTACGGTTGCCGCGTCGCTTCCCGCGAACCTCGAATACGCCGTGCGGAACAATACCGCCATCGTGATCGGAGCAACCGGGCTGGGCGAGAAGGAGTTCGCGATGATCGACGACGCGGCGAAGAAAATTCCGCTGATCTGGGCGCCCAACTTCAGCGTGGGGGTCGCACTGATCGCCAAACTCACCCGTATTGCCGCCGGGATACTGAACGACGGGTTCGACGCGGAGATAGTCGAGATGCATCACCGGATGAAGAAGGACGCGCCGAGCGGCACGGCAATCAAGCTCCTCAATGTGATTAAAGATGTTTACAGCACCGGGGATATAGTCTACGGCCGCGAGGGGATTACCGGGGAACGCCCGCCCCGTCAGGTCGGGGTGATGGCGCTTCGCGGAGGCGACGTAGTGGGCGACCACACGGTTATCTTCGCGGGGATCGGCGAACGGGTGGAGATTACGCATAAGGCGTCTACCCGTGAGACATTCGCAAGAGGCGCGCTTCGCGCGGCGAAGTATATTGTGGGTAAGAAGCCGGGGCGTTACACTATGGAAGAGGTTCTTGGGTTATAAAGAGGGATTATGAAGGTCATATCGAAGGAACGGATGCGGGATATCGATACCCGCGCGGCGCGCGACTACGGGATACCGTCCGTCGTTCTCATGGAGAACGCCGGCAACGCGCTTTTTCGCGCAATCAATGAAAATATCCCCGACTATAGGCGGAAACATTTCGTCGTATTCTGCGGCTCCGGTAATAACGGAGGCGACGGCGCGGTGGTCGCGCGTAAGCTGTTTCTCGACGGCGCACCGGTAATGGTTGTTTTTGTCGCGGATATATCCAAAGCCTCCGGGGATAATAAAACTAATTTCGATATCTTGCGCGCTCTCGATGTGCCTGCCTTTTCCGGGACGACGGCCCGTGAATGCGAGATGGCGTTGCCGTTACTGGATAACTATGACGTGATTATCGACGCGATCTACGGGATAGGGTTCCGGGGCGAGCCGGACCAGCATATGACCAATGTGTTTAATTATATTGTGGAGCGAAGGAAAACCCACGGGGCGACCGTGGTCGCGGCGGATATCCCGAGCGGGGTCTATGCCGACGGGGGAAGGGCGGGGAGCTCCGTATTCGCGGATATTACGGTGACATTCGGCGCGCCCAAGCCGGGAATAATCGATTACCCGGGGATGGAGAATTGCGGACGGATGATTGTCGCGCCGATCGATCTGCCTCCCGCGCTGTTGGAATCAAACGATAACGGGGTGTCGCTGTTTACGGAAGACGACGCCGCGAGGATATTTATCCCGCGCGCGGCCGATTCGCATAAAGGGAAGTACGGGCATCTGCTGACTATCGGGGGAAGTACGGGAATGGCGGGGGCTGTGGAGATGGCCGCGAGTTCCGCGCTCCGGGCGGGGGCGGGACTGGTGACCGCGTATATCCCGGAATCCCTACGGAGCGGCTTCGAGGCCGCGTTGCCCGAGGCGATGCTGATACCGTTCCCTGACGACGGGGACGCGGAGGAGATGCTGAAAGCCCTCGACGGGGAGATCGCCAGGAAGAAGATTACCGCGGTTTCGGCCGGGAACGGGTGGGGCAGGGACGATTACAATGCGAAGGTACTGGATTACCTGATTTCCCGCGCGCCCGTCAGGGGGATTGTCCTCGACGCGGACGCGTTAAACCTTTTATCAGAGAACCGTCCGCTTCTCGATAAAATAAAAACCTGCGGGAAACAGGTTATCCTGACCCCGCATCTGGGGGAAATGTCCCGTCTGACGGGGAAGGGCATAACGGAGATCAAAGAACGCAAGGCGGATACCGCCCGCGAATTCGCGAAGGCTTACGAGGTATGGGTCGTTCTCAAGGATGCGGTCACAGTCATAGCCGATCCCGACGGGCGGGTCTGGTACCAGTCCCACGGGTCTCCCGCGCTCGCGAAGGGCGGGAGCGGCGATATCCTGTGCGGGCTGATAGCGGGGTTCCTCGCATCGGGATATATGCCTGGAGACGCGGCGCTGATGGGGAGTTTTGTTCTGGGCCGGGCGGGCGAGGCTTACTCGGCGGAGCGATGCAACGTATCCGCGATGGGACGGGATATAATCGCGCTGATCCCTGATATTTTATTCGGATTGCAGAAGAAAAAAGATACGGCATAGAAAAATATCATTGAGTTTTTATAATAAATGATTTATGATAGGTTTATCAGGTTCTGTCGAAAGGGGTGCGGGTATGTATCGTTTTATGCGTTTTTCAGCGACATCATTATTGATGTTCGTTTTTGCGGTTTGTTTCTCCATTCCTATGGTATATTTTCTGACATCCATCAGCTTTATCCAAAACGTTATTGCCGCAGGGGGGATCTTCCTGCTCCTTTCATTTATCTATTCATTCTTCCATAAGAAAATAAACAGTTTCATTTTTAAAAAACATTACCTGTCGGGGTATAACCAGCGAATCTACGGGTTTTATGATAAAATCCGGGTATCGTTCTCCATCGCGGATTTTATCGATGCGCTGAAGGAGTTTCTCGAAACGCGCGCCGATTTTTCGGTGCTTTGGCTGAACAAGAAAAACCGTTCCGTAATCTACGGAACACCGGGAAAAATAACCTCCGATATGAAATTCGTCTTCACGCTTACCGAACGTTTCCGTGAAGAAAAGGACGGCATACTTTATCTCGATACCCAATTCAATAAAGCCGATGCGAAATCGCCCAACGAGGGCGTCTTATTTATCTATTCCGAATACCACCTGTTCCTATTCTCGAAGTACCTTCCGGTGTACGACACCCATTTGTTTAACGAGGCGTTCCACGAATTTCAGACCTATCTCAACCGGGTTGAAACGATGGAAAAGATGTTCGCCCTGTCGGCGATATCGCGCGAATGGAGTCTGGTCGCCGAGACCCAGAAATCGTTCCTGCTGGGGAGTATCCCTGAAATTACGGGGCTGGATATCGGGTTGAAGTACGAGGCGCTGGTGAACGTCAGCGGGGATTACTATGATATTATTCCGCTATCGCCTGAAAAAACGCTCTTCGTGCTGGGCGACGTGTCCGGGAAGGGGCTTTCCGCCGCGCTCGTGATGGGGATTATCGTTAATACCATCCGCATTATGGAGCGGAAAGATTCGCTCGAGACTATATTCAGGTATGTCGATTCCGCGATCAAAACGATGAATTTCGAGGGGAAGTTTACCGCCATGTTCGCGGGGATTTTCGACACGGCGGAGAAAACATTGACCTATATCGACGCGGGGATACCCGAGCCGTGGATGCTGCATAACGATGAGATTCACCTGCTGGAATCCAACTGCTCTCTCCTCGGGATAATCGACTTAGTAAAAGTCAATACCAAGCAACTGGAGATTACCCCGGGCGACGTATTTATTATTTCTACGGACGGGCTTTGGGAGATAGAGAACGATCAGGACGATATGATCTATAATAACCCCGACTTTAAGGAAAGGGTTCTGGAGACCTATCAGATACCGGTGCAGGAGTTTACGGATGAGATCGTTCGGTACTCGAAGCAGTATGCTGCATCGGGCGAGCTCAGGGACGATCTGGCGTTATTAGTCATAAAAGTGAAGGGATAACATGAATCTAACTATTATTAATTATATTTCTTTCGTGCTTTTAACCGGCGGCGGTATATTTTTCCTGATAAAAAACCCTACATCGGTCAACGCCCGGATTATAGCGCTCTTTTCATTTGTGGCGGCGGTAACGGGGGCGCTTATCGGTATGGGGTTCGATTTCGGAAACGCCGGGTGGCTGGAACTCTCGAAGTGGACGGTTCGCGCTACGGCGATATTTTCGTTCGGGATGTACCTGACCGTATTGAGACTCACACTGACGTTTCCATATGAAAAAAAACTCCCCGCGGTATCGCTGATCCTTCTTCTGTTCTGGCTGGCATTAGGCGCGCTAATTATGGGGACTGATCTTTATGTAACAGGGGTCGAACTTCGGGACAACCTGTTTTTCAGAGTCGAAGGTTCACTGTATAAAGTCATTTCAGGTGCAGGACTTCTCATTACACTAGCCGGACTTATCATACTACTCATCAGACGGAGCAAGTTCGAGAACGAAATCTATAAATTGCAGAGCATAGTCATAACGATCGGGACGTCGTTCGCGATGATCGCCGCGATTATCATTACGATTATTATACCTTCGTATTTTCATATATTTAATCTCTACCCGTTATCAGGCTTAATGGGATTTGTTATGGAAGGAAGTTTCCTCTACGCGGTAGTCACCTACCGGATGTTCGATATCCGCACCGCGTTACATAAGACAGTCGTATTTCTGTTATTTTCCTCGGTTACAGGTGTCGCGGCCGGGCTCTCGTTCGGCGCGGTGCATGAATTCCTGAAAATCGATATTATCCCGCTGATCGGGATATATATCGCGGTATTCATATTATTGATGATACTGCGGGATCTATTCCAGAACCGTCTATCCCGCCTGTTCAGGCGTAAGACGGAATACCTCACCGAACTCGAGAAGGTTCTTGACGATATAGACTACAGCGGAGGCCGCGATCAGGTAATCAACTCGTTCTCCAAGGCGTTCCGGGACTATGTGGGGAATACGGCGTTCAGTATTCTGCTGGAAAATACCATCGGCGAGCTGGTCAATATTTATTCGCTCATACCGAGGAATATCCGTTTCGAGAAAGACGACCCGATGATTAAATTCCTTGTCAATAAGGAAAAAAGTGTCATCCTGAAAACCGAGGTCTATTCCAATCCGCTGTATATGGAGTTCAGGGTGGAGATTCTCGATTTGTTTCTCCAGCTCGACGCGGAGATAGTAGTCCTGTTCCGTGAGGGAACGAATATGATCGGACTGATAGCGCTGGGGCCCAAGGAAAGTATGAAGCCCTACGATATTAACGATTACCGGACTATGGAGAAACTCCTGCCGAAGTTCTTTGTCGTGATGTACTTCCTCCGTAATGTGGAAAAGATGTCTGTTGCGGTCACGGTCGATAAGGAATTGAAGTTCAGCGAGCAGATTATCAAGAGCCTGCTGAAGAATATGGACGAGATCGGTTCGGAGAATATGGACTTTCATTTCCTGAACCGTTTCACATCTGGACTTGGCGGGGATTTTGTCGACGTGATCAGTTTCTCTCCCACGCGCACGATGGTTATTGTCGGGGATATCGCCGGTAAGGGGATGAATGCGAGTATGTCGATGATCATCATCAAATCCGTCATCCGCACGTTCCTGAAAGAGACGCAGGATTTTAAAAGCCTTGTGGTCAAGGCGAACGTGTTCATCAAATCCCATCTCCCTCGGGGCACATTTTTCGCCGGGGTATTTATGATCTACGATTCCGCGACGAATCAACTCTACTATATTAACTGCGGGGTTCCGTTGATGTACCTTTATTCGAAAAGCTATAACAGCGTCATCGAGATACAGGGTGACGGAAAGGTGCTCGGATTTGTGAAGGATATTTCTAAGTACATCACTATCAAGAAGATACAGTTCAATCAGGGCGATTTGTTTATCACGGTTACGGACGGTATTATCGAGTCGCATTCTATCGGCGGAGAGCCGTTCGGGAAGAACCGGATTCTCCAGCATATCATGGAAACAAAGGAAAAAAGTACCGGCGAGGTGATCGAAACGTTATTCGAAAAGTTTATGAAGTTCATATCCGGGTCGCTGAATGACGATATTACGATATTGGGAATGAAATTTACCGCAAAAAAAGCACAGAATTAGGAGGGACGATATGGATCAGTTAAAAGTGACGGAGACGAAAAAGGAAAAGTACACGCTGCTGACAATCGAGGGGAGTTTGAACTCCTACACCTATTCGGATTTCCAGAATAAGCTCTACGAGCTGATAGAGAAGACCAATGTGATGGTGGAGATGACGAATGTTTCGAATCTCTCGTCCGCCGGGTTGGGTGTCCTGATGTCTGCTATCGAAACCGGCGAGGAGAAGGGATATAAGCTATATATACTGAAGCCCTCGGAGGTGGTGAAGCTCGCGATCGAGTCGACCGGCTTCTCGGATCATTTCAACAGCGTGCAATCCGAATCGGAGGCGCAGTGGTAAACCATGACGGAAATCTGCTGACGGTTCGGAGCCGGATAGAGGATATTTGCAGTCTGGAATCGTTTATATGTTCCCGGACGGATATCCCTGTCTGTGAAAGGAATAAAATACTCCTGATAACCAACGAGATTTTTGAGAATATTATCCAGCATGCGACGTTGCAGGATAAGAGTATTCGATTTAAAATATTCAAAGGGAAGAGGCTTTCGCTGTTGTTTTTATTCTATTCTTCCAATTTTGAATGGTTTATAGCGAACGTTAGCCGGATGCAGCCGTATTTCGATCCGAGGCTGAACCGTTACCGGGGACTGGGCCTGAAAATATGTTATAATCTCTCCGCTTCCATTCATTACCGGGCAACAAAAAACTATAACGCGGTATCCGTCAGATTGTAAATCAAATTGAAAATATTTTTTGTTTTTTTTATCTATCGATGTTATATTCACTGAGGGTAGGCGGTGTTTTTTGTGATTTATTCTATTTAAATCATGGGGGTTAGGATGGAAAGCATGAAGACAATTAAATCGTATATTTTCGCGGCCGTTTCCTTAATTATTCTCCTTTTATCAAACTGTGGCGTAAGGAATTTTGATAATCAGCTCCTGAAAGAATACTATAATCCGCCCACGATTCAAATAAACTCGCCGTTTCAAGGCGAGTATATCGACGGCGTAGTCAATATCAGTCTGTTCGTTCACGATTCTTCGGGAATGCAAAACGTACGTATCTACTGCAGCGAGATACCCGATCAGGTGTTCTATAATAATACGTCTTCTACAAATATGTTTATCAATACCGAACTGCGTTTCTGGTACACGGGATACAAGACCATCTATATCTCCGCCAAGGATTCTCTCGATCTTGAATCGCAGGTTGCGCTTAATATTCATGTGGATGTGAATAACCCGCAGATATATTTGAATATTCCGTCCAGCGGTTTCTCATATACAAACGTCACCAATATGAACGTATCCGGGACGACATGGGTCAGTAACGGATCGGTGGTTCAGATTGACCTGATCCGCGGCGATAACGTATCGTTCCCTGTCAGCGGTACTGCGGCGTGGTCCGCTACCGTGGGCTTACTCTCCAATAAAACCAACAATTTTAATATGACAGCGACGTCGGACAAGGGACTGACGGGAAATTAT
>JABLXV010000084.1 GCA_013177895.1 Brevinematales bacterium
TCTGTCAGGGTCATTTGCCCTAAGAAAGCGGCCAACCTATAACCTATCTACTCCTTTTCTATCTCAATTTGATTATTCAGAATTAGAAAAGGATTTTCTCACCGGTCTTTTATCATATCATCTTTCTGCGAACCCAGAAAGAAAGGTAACAAAGAAAGATGTTCCCCGCGTGATTTCGCTTTTAAGCAGAGCCCGCGATAACGAGTCGGGCGTAACTCGCTTCGTCTCCCGCATTCGCGGAAGACTTGCTCAAACAAACGCCCTTTGTCGTAATCGCGGGAAGTAAAGGCGCTCAAAAACGCGGGGGGTTAATACAGAACAGCCGGAAAACAATTAGGGATAAAAAGGATAGTTTTTCGCCGTTTTTTTTGCTTTTTAGCATTATTTTGTCCCGCTCATCGGCATCCATACCGTCACGGGACTCCTCGCGTCCTGCGAGTCGCTTTCGGATTTTACCCCCGACTTTATGCCGCGCATCTTCTCAGTAAAACGGAATTTCCGCGAAGCGGAAAAGAAATGCCGTTGTCTGACGACCCCGCTATGCGGGGGAGGAGTTACGGCATTTCCCGTTTTACGCCTTTCTTCTTTTTAGCGGCATACAGGAGGGGCATGCTTTCTTTGTTACTTTCTTTCCCATGCGGGAAAGAAAGTAAAGTGCCTTTGCCGTCCGCTTGCCTTCCGCCGATGCGGGAATTGTCGCCCTGAGCCGAGTCGAAGGGTGAACAGGCGGGAGATGGTACGACCCCATTTCACGCCCCCGCTTTGCGAGGGCAAGCGGATTGCACGGATTGAACGGATTCGCGCGGGGGGAGTAGGGAAAGAGTAATATATACCACATTTATTCAATAAATATTTCTTCTAAAAGCTAATAAGATCACTGAATTTTTTATAATCATTGTAATTCGCAGTAATAGTAGCTTCGATAAATGCTTGAAAATCTTTAATTGCTTTATCAATTTCACTTGCATTCTTTAATTTATTATAAGCTGCTATCATTAATGTATTTCTAGCAGCTAAACAAGAAGGTAGAATTATATCCCAGTTTTTACAAAGAGTATCAATATTTCCCTCTTTACTAAAGGAAAGACAAAGATAACTATTAATTGTTTTTGAAGTTATTAATTCAAATGATGAAGATATTGCATGAATAAATAAAAATATTGAACTTCTATACCTTAAAAAATCTAAAATATCTCTATCTTTTTTTACCATTTCGGCATCTCTTTTTTCTTTGTTTATTAAGTTTAATTTAATATCCATTAATCTTTTAAATAAAGTATAAACAAAAATAATATGGTTTGCTGAAATATGGTCATTAAATATTGAATCATAGTAGGTTCCTTTATCCCATATTTCACTTTTTTCATTATAAGCAATAGAAGGTCTTCCATGAAATGATATTAAAGCCTGCGCTCCGGAGTCTGAGGGAATAGTGAACTTATCATTATCGGGTTGTTCAATTTTTCCCCTTCTTCCACCCAAATAATTAAAGTATTTTGAATTTGAAAACTCTTCTCTTAGTTTTCTTTGAATTTTATCATTACTTCGATAATCAGAAGGTATCATTTTATTTTGACTATTATTGTATTTTATAATATCAGGAATTAATTGATTTGACTTTGATATAATAAATCTAATTGGTAATTTAGCAGATTGATTAATCTCGTCTTGAAGATTGCCAATTACACCGCATGTTTGAGCTCCATTAACAATTGAAAAACCATTAATTGTTATTTTTGTCTTTTCTTCATTCTCTTTAAAACTATGTACTAAGGAGGTAATTCCATTATGGTAAACCCAAAGATTTGTCGGGTCCCCTTTAATCGTTTTTTGAATCCCAAAATTTATATTTCTTGCACCTTTTCGACTACCTAGATAGTCTCTAACATTTGCAGAGAATAGTTTAGCCTTATAGTCTTTATACATTTTTTGTATCCAAGATGCTGGAATTGATGTTGAAAAACCTTCCCATTGATTATCAGAATCTTTTATAGTATATCCACCCTCAATTGGAATGGTAAAACTTTCTTTAATTAAAATTGCTGTGGTAGACGCATGATACCATTCTTCAAGTGTGTCTAATCCAACTTCCAAATAATTTGAATTGATTTCATTATTATTAAGATACCTATTTAAAGTATTTGTCACTTTTTTTAATTCATTTTTAACATTCTGTGATTCTTTACAATTATGGACATACCATATAGTAATATTTTTTATCAATTCATTCTCAATCGCTTCATGAACTTCGGTGGCAATTGGTTTTAGTCTATCAGGTAATTTATCAACTTCTTCTTTATTAAAAAACCATGCAATAGCAGAATTTAATAAAGAAGCCTTTGTTGCAGGTGCTTCGTTTTTATAAGAATCACTAAAATAGGCCTGAGCAAGAATTATTCTTTCATTTTCGGAATCTAAAAATAAAAGATCACATTGTCTATCATCTGATCCATCTATTAAAGATTGTGTAGCAATTGAATGAATATCATCACTTCCTAGTTCTAATTGAAGTGCATATATTAATAGAGCATTCCGATCGTATATTTTTAAATCACTTTTACTAAGAAAGTTATTATAAAAACTATAATTTTCAAAACTCATATATTTCTCCATAAAATTATTATTTCTCTTTTCTACCCCACGTCCTCGCCGTTATCGAACTGCGCCACCAGCCGGAACTCATGCCCGTAGAACGCGGAGTTCGCGAAATGCGCGGGCGACGTCATTTCATACTCCACCCCGTTGGGATACAAGCCGTTGTAGAACAAGTCCCTCACGCGGGAGTAGGGCGCGTCGAGATGCCCGTTGAATGTGTCGAACAGACGGTGCATCCGGGGCTGGCCGGGGTGGGTACGGTTCCACACCTTGCGCCAGTTCTCGAATATGACGCGCACCGCGGTACTGCACACAAAGCTGCGTTTGCGGATACGGATGCGCTGGTGCCTGCCGGTATCGAGGATGGTCTCGAACAGGATTTTCACGAGCAGGCCGAGGTCGTACTTCACCCCGATCAGCTTGTCGGCGTGCTTTATCATAATCGCGATATCCTGCGCGTCGAACTCCCGGCGCTGGTAACGGTAGATCGCGATGGGGTCGAGGCAGTAATCCTCGAGCTTATTGTACACTCCCCCCTTGGGGTACTCCATCGAGAACGTGCGGTCCGGGTCGAAGTAGATCACGCTGTGGATATCCTTGAAGCAGGAGTTACCGCCGAAGACTTTTTTCTGGTCCCACGGGATAAGTTTCCACGCGAACGACTCGGCGATATCCCACCATGATTTCATGGCGGCGTCGAAGTTGACGAAGTCGCCGGGCCGGAGCGCCGCGCGGATACGCGCCGCCGCCGCCTGTACATGAGCCGTATCGCTGTAGTCCTTTTTCCATACGGGTACGCCGAACATATCTCCCCCTTGATTACGCGAAAACGTCAATCGAGTTTACTATAATATATCCGGGTTAAATAAATGTCAAGCGTTTTTTCGAATGTTTTATTTGAAATATTTCAGCGGGATGATTGAATCCGGTCATCGAGCGACTCCCATGGAGGGGAGAAGTGCCGACAGGAGCCACCTCCCGCTACGCGTCAGGCAAGTGGATGGCGGGTCGGCCACCCGAGGAAGAATCCCGCCGAACCCTGAGCGTAACTTGTATTCCCGCAAGGGATGCCGAAGGGTAACGGTCATCGAGTGCCCGCATTAGCGGGAGTATCGAGATGACGATTGTCATCCTAAGCCGGTCGAAGGAGTCCTTGTCACTGCGAGGAGTGATAACGGTGATGCAGTCTATTCCGAAGATTTCCCTTTCGCGCGCGCCTCGATGACCATGATGGCCACCCGCGCGAGCACCACGAACCCGCCGCCCGCCGCGATGAACACGGGGTATTCCGTCACCGGCATCCCCGTTATCCACGGGATAGCCATGACGGCCAGCCCGGCGATATTGATAGAGAGTTTGATCCAGAAGAACTTCGATTGCTTGCCGATCATGGAACGATTCCTTTCGTGCGGATTTCAGCCCTCAACACGGGCTATATTTTAATCTTTAGTATAGTCTTGATATCGGGATTAGCCCGCCTGCGGGGCGATCTCACGGGCGCCGTCGTCCGCGGCGGCGGTATAGAACTCCGCGTGAAGCCCGGTGGCCGCGTGATACTCCCGCGCGGTATGCTCGCGGAATCCGTCGAACGCGTCCGTCCGTACCAGCGCGATCGCGCATCCCCCGAACCCCGCCCCGGTCATCCTCGCCCCCGCGCATCCGTTCGAGCCTCGCGCGACATCGGTCAGGACATCCAATTCGACCCCGGTGACCTCGTAGTCGTCCCGAAGCGACTCGTGCGACTTGTTTAATAGCCACCCGAACCCGTCGGCGTCCCCGCGTGTCAGGCATTCCGCCGCGCGTTCGACACGGCTCTGCTCGGTGACAGCGTGACGCGCGCGCTTCCGTAATGTCAGATCGGGGATAGCCTCGGCTTCGTCGGATGTCGCCATTACCAGATCGTCGATCCGCCGCATCGCGCGGATAGCCTTGAGCGCGGCTTCGCATTCGGCGCGCCGCTCGTTGTACTTGGAGTCCGCGAGGCCGCGGCGTTTATTGGAATTGATGATAACCAGGGTGTACCCGGGGAACCGGAACGGGACATATTCGGACGAGACCGCGCGGGTGTCGAGCAGGATGGCATGGTCTTTCCTGCCCATCGCCGATGCGTACTGGTCCATAATCCCGCAGTTTACCCCGTTGAAGCTGTTTTCCGCCTTCTGCGAGAGGAGCGCGATATCGCGCGGCGTGAATTTCGCGTCGTACCCCGCGAGACGGATCATCATCACCGCGGTCAGTACCTCTATCGCCGCCGACGAGGAGAGCCCCGCTTCGTCGGGAAGGTCGCCTGCGTAGAGGATGTCGCAGCTACGGAGCGCCGTACCCCGTTCGGTCAGCGCCCGCATCACCCCGGCGGGGTAGTTGCCCCATCCGCGCGTTTCGTCGAACTCGATATCCGAGTCGAGGTTGACTGTCGGATTGCCCGGCATATTGAGCGATCCCATCCGAACATTCCGCGCGCGGGTGACCCGCACGGCGGCGGAGATACCGAGCGTGAGCGCGGCGGGGAGAACCTTTCCACCGCAGTAGTCGATATGCTCGCCGATCAGGTTCACCCGTCCCGGCGCGAAAAAGACCCGCACCCCGTCGGGAGAACCGCCGTAGAGCGAAACGAATTGTTTGATCAGGGCGCGCGTGTCGGTCATACGGACTTCCCCCGGAACTTAGCGAGCGCGTCGCGGAGCAGAGGTGCGGTGTCCTCGACACGCAGGGGGTTCGCCGCCGCCCATGCGCCGAGTTCGGACGACGCGTAGAACTTCACGCGGTCTGCGGAACGCAGGGGCGGATAGAACTCGATATGGAAATGATAGAACTTATTATAATCGCCGTATTCGGCGGTGTTGCACGGGGACTGGTGGGCGCACATCATATAAGGAAATTCCTTATCGAACAGGGAGTCGAACATCCCGGTAACATCCTTCAGCGACGCCGCGAGGCTGTCGCGCTCGTCCCCGGTCATATCGGTGAATAGCCCGATGTGGCGTTTCGCGGTCAGGAACACCCCGTAGGGGTAGTCGGTGAACACCGGCAGGTAGGCGAGGAAATGCGCGTTCTCGAAAATCACCCGCTTCCCGAAACTAAGCTCTTCGGCGTTTATGTCGCAGAGGAGGCAATTTCCGGTGCGTTCGTAATGCGCGCGGCAGTTCCCGAGCTCGACGCCGATTTTCTGCGGGACGAACGGGTAGGCGTAAAGCTGCCCGTGCGGGTGCTGCATCGTCGCGCCGACCTCGCGGCCGCGGTTTTCGAATATAAATACGTACTTGATCTTCGGGTCTTTCACAAGCGCTCCGGTACGCTCACGCCACAGGTCGACCAGTTTCCGAAGGTGAGGGAGAGTCAGACTGCTCAGGTGGGCGTTGTGATCGGGAGAGTAGAGGATAACGTCGCACTTACCGTAGCTCTCCATCGCGGGATAAAGTTCCCCGCCGATCTCGTCGGGAGTATCCGGGTCGGGACGCATGATAGGGAAATCGTTATCGTAGATAAAAACGTCGTAACCGGGGGGGACTTTTTTACCGGGGCCGGGGCAGAACGCGCACCAATCCTTCGGGAGGTCGGGGCGTTTCTGGCGGTTCGCGGATACCATCGTCCATGTCCCCAGTAACGGGTTCCATCGCAGTTCAGCCATATCAGCCCCGCTTCTTTTTCTTCAGGAACTTGTCTATCATCCCCTGAGTGACCGATTTCCGTTTGCATATCTCGCCGTAGAATTTCCCGCTCTCGCGGAGAGTGCGCCTGCGGTTGCGGGTATAGTCCACTTCGGCCAGCCCGAAGCGCGCGGACAATCCTTCGAGCCACTCGAAGTTATCGAGGGTCGACCAGTGATAGTAACGCCGGATATCGATACCGTCGTCGATCGCCCGTTTGACCTGCGCGAGATGGGAGTAGATATAGTCCGCGCGGAAAGCGTCCTCGGCGTCGCAAGTCCCGTTCTCGGTAATGAAAATGGGCATGGGGTACATCTTATAATACTTCTCGCAGACCCGGTAGATTCCCTCGGGGTAAATCTCCCCTCCGAGGTCGTTTTTCTCGCAGTCGGAGTTGTCGAGTATCTCCATGAACATCTTCGCGGGATTCCACACGAATTTAACGAAGCCGCGGGTGTAGTAGTTGATGCCCATGAAGTCCGAGAAGCGCCCGGGGTCGTAGGGAAGATCGCCGCGCAGGGGGAATATCAGTTTCCCCTCGGTCATCCCGACGACGAATATTTTCTCGAACAGGCGGTCGACTATCCCCGCCATCCGTTTGTCCCCCTTCCGTTCCGACGCGGGCTCATGGACACGGGTATGGTACGCCGCGCCGACCCTGGTTTCCCCGTCGTCGTACATCATCAGCTTCCGCATCTCGTGGATAGTCCGGTACGCGAGGGTGTGCGCGGCTATCATGTTCACCGCCCCCCGGAGGTAACTCCCGAGCTTCTTTTCGCCCGGGGGCCATATCCCCTGCAAATAGCTGAACAGGAGATACACGTTCGGCTCGTTAATAGTCACCCAGTCGGTCACGAGGTCGCCGAGATGCTGTACCATATATTTGGTGTAGTAATTGAACAGGTAGGGTGCGTCGGGATGAAGCCATCCCCCCATATCCTCGAACCACAGCGGGTTGGAGAAATGATGCAGTGTGACGAGCGGCTCGATTTTCGCCTTCCTGAGCGCGATTATCTCGTTACGGTAATGCTCCATCGCGTCCTTATCGAACTCCTCCATATCGGGCTGAATCCGGCTCCATTCGATGCTCATCCGGTAGACCTGATGATGCATCTTCTTCATTAAGCCGATATCCTCGCCGATGCGGTTCCAGTGGTCGTCCGCGACGATGCAGTGGCTGCCGTCCTTGATTTTTCCCTTCTCGCACCATCGGTACCATGAATTATTCGTATCCCCGCCCTCGATCTGGAGAGAGGCGGTCGCGCTCCCGAGAAGGAAACCCTTTGGTAAATCGAACGGTTTATACCTCATAATTCCTCCGGTTTTTTCATGAACAAACCCCCCGTCGGAATGTTACCGAGCAGGTATATTATAGAACAATGGAGGGAATTAGCAAGAGGAAAGGAGTAAAAAGTGATAAGTTGAAAGTGACAAGTTGAAAGTGAAAAGTAAAGGCAGGGAAGGGGAAATCGTGGGAGGAAAGGCAAAAACCGCCGCGGAGACACCCTTCGGCTACGTCTCCTGCGTTCGCGGAAGACACGCTCGGGGCAAGCGGAGGGCACGGAGGGGAAGGAAAAGGCAGGGGAGGAACGGCAAAGACCGCCGCGGAGGCGCGAAGGGGAGTGAAAGGCGGGGGAAAGGAAAACCGCGAATGAGAATCTTAGATACTAGATAAACCTGAGAGAAACAACATTTTTATCTTGGTAATGTTGCAGTTAGCTTGACGCTATCATAGAGAAATTCCGGCGCGAAATCAGCGTCGTTATCCCATAAAATCGACGAACCTTGAATTTTGAAACTTTTAAAGAATTCAACATTTTTTAAGGGCTCGAATATTTCCCCGAAAAGCTCCTCTTCGAGATTAATGATTCCCTCGGTTCCATCTTCATATTTTAAAAATATTTTATATTCACCGGAATATAATGCTTCGATTAAACGAGGTGTCATGATTTACTCCAAAGGTGTTATTTTTTTTAACGGCGATCTTGCTGTTGCTAATTCCCAATCTTCATGTAATTCATCCCGATGAAGTTCATACCATTCCAATACAGCTTTTAAAGCGTGACGGGGAAAAGTACCTTCAATGATCCCCGTTTCGAGTTCTATTTTAATTTCGTACTGATTATAAACCGCATGAAAATGAGGCGGTGAATGGTCTCGATAGTAAATATAAATTGCAATTCCTAAAAACCTGCAAATTTCAGGCATTTTTTTCTCCAAGATATTATATTCCTAGGGACAAAAAAATGCAAACCGATATTCTTTCATTTTTATCTCTATTTACCCGCATTTTGATACCACACGAGTACCCCGTAATGGTCGGAGACCTGCTTGAACGCGGCGTCCCAGTCCGGCGCGCCGGTGAACAAGCGCTGCGCGAGCACGGGAACGATGTTTTCCCCGATCAGGAACTGGTAGTCGATACGGGTACCGGATAAGGTGGAGTCGGCCTTCCCGCCGGGGTTCGCAATCCGGTACGCATCGGTATAATGGTACTCCTCGGTCATCTGTTTGTACCCCGGGGAGTCGAAGTTCATATTAAAGTCCCCGCAGATCAGGAAAATCCCCGGGGCGTTGGCGGAGTATTTTGTCATCTCGTTGAGCGCGGCGAGCTGGTTTGACTGCACGGCGCCCCAGCTCACATGCACCGAGAGGAAACGGAGCAGTCCGGCGCCGGGCATATCGAAATACGACATCGCCGCCATCCGGGAATCGATGCTGTTTTTCGCGGTCTGCGCGGAGATATACTGCGAATGGGGGCTTTTCATCGGGTACGACTTTTTACCGAGCACCGCGACCCCTTCCTCCCATACGCCCCACCCGTAATGCGCCCAATCCCAGAACACGTTATATTCCTTACTGAATTTCTTCTTCAGCGTATCGGTGATAATTTTCGCCATATTGTCCGAACGGATAGTCACCCCGTACCATTCCGCGGCCTTGTTGGACGACGAATGCTGGGCGCATTCCTGTAACGCCACGAAATCGGCGTCGGCTTTGGCGATCGTCTCGGCGACATACCCGAGCTTGACGAACGGGTCTTTCTCCTGGTAAGTGTGGAGGTTCATCGTCAGCACGACGAACATCCCGTCGGGCTTTTTCCCCTTCACCGGGTCGTAGGGGTAGATAATCCCGTCCTTGATCCAGACCTCGGCGAGAGCGGCGCGGTACGCGGAGGCGGCGTTATTCGACGGGTACCATTTCGCGCCGTCGATGCGGAAATAGAAGCGGAGTTCCTTGATATTGGTGACCGTGACAGTCATCCATACGCCGTCCTTTTTCATCGGCGCGGGTTCCTTGAGCCATCCGCTGTCGGCGAGGTAAATGATACCCGCGGACGCGAAGCTGTTATCGTACAGCCGGACGGTGATATCGATAAGGGGTAGTTTTTGCATAAAAGGGTCCTCTTTTTTCTGCGGTTTATCTATAGACGTATCGCCCTTAACAGGGGGATTTTCCGCTCCCGACGAGCAGGAGAGGATTAGCGTGGTCAGGAGAAATAACGGGATATTTTTCATCGATGCCTCCTTATATCGGCGCTTCGGCTTCGCTCAGCGCCCGGAAATATATTATCGCACGGGACGGGGAATTTGGCAAGGCATGGTATCGTTATTTAACGGTATCCCGGCGGCAGTCGGAGGATAAACGGGAAAAAATTATAGCAGGCGTTTCGCCATCAGGATGTCCGGTTTACCGATCCCGTTCGCGTCAGGGATAACCCCCACGATTATATAACCGTTCTTTATATAGAACTCGTACGGGTGCCCGGCGAGATTTTTTATTCCGTCGATTTCCTTCCATAGATTATCGTAGAGATTTTTCCCTGAGAGGCTTGTCCGCCCGGTTTCATCGTCGGCGCCCAGAAACAAGGTGATTCCCCCCAGGAGTTTCACCTCGGATTCCAGCCGCCGGAGTAGGGATGCTCCGATACCCTTTCCCTGATAGGGCACATCCACCACTATCGGGTGAAGCTCCCATCCGGTAATACCGTAATTCGGGCGCGCCCCCGTCCATCCGGTCAGGACATCTCCGTCGTACGCGGCGATCACCACCCTGCCGGGTTCGAGGCATGCCCGTACCGTGCGCTCCGCGGTTTTCATATCCGGCCATGAATCCGGGGAGATATCGACGAATGTTTCCATAAGGATTCGCGCCGCCGGAAGGATAAATTCACTGCCCGGAGCTGTGATTTGCAATACTTTCATATTTCACCCCCATGAAAGTTTTCATATATATTATCCAATAATACCGGATATTTGACAATAGGCGGGATGAAAAAAATCCATCGGAGAGCGGCTATTCAGATAAAAAACGGATTTTCTACTAGCAAAAGTAATAAATTTCAGCCGTTCTTAAACTATTATCCTGTACATATCGATAATTCTAATATACAATAAATGGTGAGTTTGAGGGAGTGTATGGCAGTGGCGGAAATTAAAAATGATTACCAGAAGCTGAACGCCTTTAAAGCCGAGATTGCGGAAATATTTAAGGGGACGTTCATATCCAATTCGGACGCCTTGGCTGAGAAAATATGGGAGCACTGCACGTCCCAATCGATCGACATCAGTCTCGTGGGGCTGTCGTCCGTTTATTCCGCCGAGATCAGCACTATCAAGACCAATAAACAGATCGACGAACAATGCAGCGCGGTAAACCTGTTCCTTGAAAAAATGAACATCGACCCCGCGTTTCAGGCATTCAACCGGGGCAATAAAATCGCTCTCGAAAAAGTCAATATGGAGATCGTCAAACCCAGGACGGTCGCGTTGCAGGTAAACGACAAGGGCGAAAAGATATTTATCAACGCCGCTCCCGAACTGGCGAAAACCTTCCTCGGCAGAAACGAGAAAGTACCCCAGTGCGTCGTGCTCCCGAGGAAGACGTTCCGCGAGCACCTGAATTTCGCCGAGATAGAATTCCTGATCTATACGAACTGGCTCTTCCAGAAGCACCAGAAGGTCATCATCATCTGCTCCGAGGAGCAGGAAACCCGCCTGCGAAAGATCATCCAGCTGACGTTATTCGGCCCCGATTGTGACGCGCTTCTCCAGACCGAGAAAGACCCCCGGATGATTAAGGACTA
>JABLXV010000085.1 GCA_013177895.1 Brevinematales bacterium
CTTTAGATACTACGACCATGAAAGACCGCACCAGAGCCTGGGTTATAAGCCGCCGGCTTCGATATACTTTTCGCCTGTTGACAAAACCGGAAAGGCGGCTTAGAATGACTGATGTAAGAAAAGAGCACAGCAAGATTCAACTTAACTTGCCCCTAAATCTGTCCAAACACAGGGGCGCACCTTATAATGTCAAAATATACCTGCGTGAGTTTAGGGTGATATGGCGCGGGGATAAAAAAAGCACCTGAATCCTTGTGGGTACGGACGCGATCAAGGCATATAACGAGGCGATTATTCTCGCCGGCGAGGTAAAGGACTATGCGACGCGCGATTTCCTGCAGGGTATCCTGAACGACGAGGACGCGCATATGGACGGTATCGAGGAGCTTCAGGACCAGATCAGCCAGATGACCCTCACGACATTCCTTACTACGCAGACGAAAGAATAAGGAAATTCCTTAATATCGCCCCCGCGAGAGCGGGTTTTTTTTATTGATTTATTCCGGTATCTATTATGGATAGCGGGCGATTAAAAACTTTTCCGACTCACCGCAAATAAACCCATTTTTCTCAGCGCTATTACCGCGTGCGGGTAAGAGAATCGCGGAATAGGAAATCTTGAAAAGCAATTATATTCATAGTATAATGGTATATATAAAAAGGAGGAGCTATGAATAGCGAAAAGCTTTGGAAAACCGCACTAATATTAAGTTTTATTACCATCTTCTACAACATTGCGGAAGGAATCGTTTCGCTCGTGTATGGCATCGGGGACGAAACCCTGTCTCTAATGGGTTTCGGTATCGACAGTTTTGTAGAGGTAGTATCGGGTATTGGGGTGGCGCATATGATTCTTCGTATACGGAAAAGCGCGGATGATACCGAAACGCCCCGTTTCGAACGCAATGCTCTGAGGCTAACCGGTTCGGTATTCTATCTGTTGTCGGTAGGATTGATTGCCGGAGTAGTCATCAGCATCGTTCAGGGCAGTCGTCCTGTTACCACCATTCCCGGTATCGTAATATCACTTATTTCGCTTGCCAGTATGTTTATACTGATGCGATATAAAATGATTACCGGAAAAGCGTTGAAATCCAATCCGATTATAGCGGACGCCCGTTGTACTTTGACATGTATTTATCTTTCGGTAGTTTTACTGACGGCAAGTATTTTGTATGAATTAACGAAAATACCCTATATTGACGCGGCGGGGAGTCTGGGTATCGCGTTCTTTTCCTTCCGCGAAGGCCGTGAAGCGTTCGAAAAGGCGGGGGGAAAGCAGTGCGGCTGCGGCGGAGATAGCTGCGAAAATGAAAACGAATGATGTATCGAAATAAAAAAAGGCCGTCTCGCGACGGCCTATATTTTTAATCATACTATTTCTTTTCGAACATCGAGCGGATTTCTTTACCGACTATTTCTATCGGGTGCTTCGCCCATTCGGCGCGCTTCTTGAGAAGGTTCGGTTTGCCGTTGCGGGCTTCTTCGAGCCACGTCTTGGCGAACTCGCCGTTCTCGATCAGCTTGAGGGACTCGCGCATTCTATCCTTCACGCTCGGGTCGATGATCTTAGGCCCGTTGTAGTATTCGCCGAACTCAGCGGTATTGGAGATAACCGCGTTCATTCCCTGGATACCGCGTTCGAACACGAGGTCGACGATCAGCTTCAGCTCGTGGAGCACCTCGAAGTAAGCCATTTCCGGGGGATATCCCGCTTCGGTGAGAACTTCGAAACCGTACTTGATGAGGTCGACCGTACCGCCGCAGAGGACGTTCTGTTCGCCGAACAGGTCTTCGTAGGTTTCCTGCTCGAACGTACACTTGAGCACACCCGCGCGGGTGAAGCCCATCGCCTTACACATCGCGAGCGCGACCTGCTCCGCCTTACCGGTGCCGTCCTGCGCAACCGCGTAGAGGCCGGGAACTCCGAAACCGGCAAGGTAAGCCTTGCGCTCTTCGGTGGCGGGAGCCTTAGGCGCGACCATGATGACATCGATGTCGGCGGGGGCGACGATCTGCTTGTACACGATATTGAAACCGTGGCTGCACGAAAGAGCCTTACCCTTGGTCATATGCTTCTCGATCTCGGCCTTGTAGACCGGCCCGTGGAACTCATCCGGTAAAAGGATATGGACGATATCGGCTTTGGCAGCGGCCTCGCCGATGCTATATACTTCAAAACCTTCTTCTTTCGCGCGTTTCCAGCTGGGATTCTCATTGTTTTCGAGTTTTTCCGTTTCGCCGATAATTACGTTCACCCCGGAGTCGCGCATACAAAGCGCCTGTGCGCTTCCCTGGCTACCGTATCCGATGACCGCGATCGTTTTCCCTTTCAGGACACTTATATCCGCGTCGGACTCATGATAAATTTTCATTACTGCCTCCTAAAAACTATTGGTGACCGATATTATAACGAGATTCGGATAATCTGTCCATTTCCGGCTTATTTTATTTCCATCCCGCGATATACAAAATTCGGCTTGCGGAATCCGCGAATTACAATAGAATGAATATACTTCTTTATTTGGAGGGCGTATGTTCAGGAAACTTTTCGTAATCATGGCAGTCCTTTTCAGCTTCGGATTCGCTTATACCCAGAGCATAGCCCCGTCGAAATGGAAGGCCGAATATTACAATAATCCCTACCTCGCGGGAACCCCGTTCCTTTCGCAGAATGAAGCCGCGCCGATTAAGTACAAATGGTGGGCGTCCCCCGTGCCCGGGATGTACCGCGATTTAATTTCAATCCGTTGGATAGGGCAGTTTAACACTCCATCGGACGAGGTTTATGTGATGAAGTTTTCCTCGGACGACGGGATACGGATTTATATCGACGGAAAACCCGTCGTGAACCGTTGGTACGAGCAGAAGGCCGCCGATATGGAAAAACCCATCTACCTGAAGAAAGGGAAGCACGAGGTAAAAATTGAGTTTTTCGACGTACTCGGAGCGGCGGCGGTATCGTTCGATATAGTCCGGCAGTTCGGCGATAGTGACGATACGGTCGCGATCACGGGTAAGGCGGTTCTGCCGAACGGCGCTAAAGCGCCGCAGGATAAGGAGATTTACTTCACCGCATCCGGTTCCGGCGGGCAGAACTATTACGGGTATACCGTGATACCGTCGGGAAAGAACGCCGCGGCGTATCAGGTCGGTATCCCGGCGGGTAAAATGAATATGACGCTTAGGTACGATACCGCGCCCGATATCTGTACCGGTTTGGGGTACTATTCCCCGTCCGGGACTGCGGCGCTCCTGAAAGACGCGGGGAGTATCGCGGTGAATGGGTCTCCCGTGACGGGTATCGATATTCCGCTCGCGGCCGGCCCGGCGCTATCGGGGATAATTTCCATTCCCGGCGGCAGCACCGCCCCGTCGGAAGGGATTCCCGTCTATGTGACAGTAATGCGCGATAACAGCGACGAATATGTGCTGCCGCTTACTATACCCGCCGGAAAAAATTCCGCGCCGTATTCCGTCATGGTTCCCAAATCGGCGGATACTTCGCTCTACCAGGTCGGGTTCGCGCTTATTTATGAAGGATACATGGATTGGGGATACTATAACCCCGAGCGCACGTTTTCCATGAAAGGTGAAGCGAAATGGCAGAGGATTACCGATACCGGCGTGAAAAACCTCGATATGGAGCTGGTTAAGGCCGGCATCGTATCCGGGACTATTTCGCTCGAGAACGGGGCTAAGGCGGAGAAGGAAATATGGGTGACCATTCAGGGCATCAGTGTCGATAATCCCGACCAGATGTACACCCGTTATCTGAATTATGCGCTGATCCCGCAGGGTGAAAACTCCGGGCCGTTTACTATTAAACTCCCAATCGATCCGGTGGAAAACACCTATTATATCCGTTATATCTGCACCTTACACGGTATCCAGCGGACCGGGTACTACTCGAAGGGCGGTACGCTGAAATTCGCGGACGCGAAGAAGGCGGTAAAATTCGATCTCTATCAGGGGAATTACAGCGGGATCAACCTCATTATAAAAAAAGACCCGAAACAGCTTTCACTGGATGAAGAGAAGGAGATCGGGAAACAGAAGGCGCAAAGTATCGTCAAGGAAATCGTCAAGCCCGGGATGACGGATTATGAAAAATTGCTGGTTCTGCACGATTACCTCTGCCAGAACTCGGTGTACGGTTGGAACGAGGTCTCCTCGTCGGTATATACCATCCTATGCAACGGGGTCGGCGAATGCAGTTCGCACGCGGCGGCGATGTACGAGATGCTGACCGCGGCGGGGGTGGAATGTAAGATCGTCGGCGGTGTCGGGCATGTCTGGGATATCGTGAAGATCGACGGAAAGTGGTACTACCATGACGCTACCTACGACGATAACGGGAAGGATTACCACGAATACAGCTGTTTCCTCCTGTCGGAGGCGCAGTTGATAAATATGGGGCATTCGTGGAAAATACAGGATTTCCCGCCCAGCCCCGATCCGTTCGTATTCAAGAAGGATTACCTGCCGGATAAGAAACTCGTACAAAACGATCAGTTCTACCGCGTGATGGGGAATATCTCCCTTCCCGACGGGGAAGTCGCCGGGGAAAACGGCGTCGAGATCAGGTTCTGGGGCGATTATTTCTTTATCCCGCCAGGAAAAAACTCCACCCCGTATATCGTCCCCTATTTTAAAATAGACCAGAACGACGAACGGGTGCTCGGGATGTCGATTAAGAGCGGTCAGGGGTATATATCATGGGGATATGCCGGGAAGAACGGGTATACCCCTTATAAGGATCAGGCGATCAAGTTTAAAAAGGACTACAGTGAGGATATTATCGGGCTGAATCTGACGCTCCAGAAGGGAGTAACGGTATCGGGGACGATTTCCCTGCCGGACGGGATGACCGCGCCGAAAGAGGGGGTGACTGTCTGGATGAACGTGTTCGACGCGGATAAACATGTGCTCGGCTGGCCGGGTTTCACTATCCCTTACGGCGAATCGTCGGTCGGGTATTCGATGGGGGTCGCGCCGGGGAATTACTACTTCGGCGCGCAGGATACGTCGATGCCCGCGCTTTTCCCCAACTCCTATTATTCCAAGAACGGGCCGGTTTATGTCATCCGAGACGCGGAACCGGTCAAGGTCGGGAGTAAACCTCTCGACGGCATCGGTATCGTTCTCGCGCAGGGCGCGGCGGTCGAGGGTAAAATCTCCCTGCCCGCGGGCGCGAAGGCTCCGCAGGGCGGATTTCCGCTCTATGTGAAATTCTACGACAGCGCTGATATCTCCGTATACTCGAGAAAGGTAGTTATCACGGAGGGCTCGAACTCGTTGGTTTTCAAGTTGACCGCGCCCCCGTTCGATTTTAAGATCGGTTACGATTGGGCGGGCGGCGAATATTGCCCGTGGGGATACTTCTCCAAGAAGGGGACGGTGTACGATATCAGGGACGCACTGTTATTCAAGGGAAAGCCCGCCGCGCTCAAGGGTATCGATATGGCGCTGGAGAAGGGGGATGTGATCTCGGGGAAGGTGATGCTTCCCGCCGGGACGGCCGCCCCCGCTAACGGAGTGACCGTATGGGTGAGTATCTACAACGAGGCGAAGGAACGTCTGAAATCGCCGTCGTTTGTCATACCCGCCGGGCAGAGCTCGGTGGAATACAGGATCGTGATGCCGAAGCAGAGCCCGCCGCCGAAGTACTATATCAGCTATAACTGGGTCAAGGGATTTGTCAGCGCGGGGTATTATTCGAAGGGCAAGACGGTGTTCAAGATAGAAGACGCCGCGCTATTGGATATGTCGAAGGGCGATTTTAAGAATATCGATCTCACGCTGGTCAGGGGATTCGAGGTATCGGGGTCGTTCATCCTCCCTAAGGGAATTACCGCGCCCGAAGGCGGGTTAACCGTGTACTTCGCGCGCTATGAAGAGGACAAGAACCATCAGAACTGGTGGCCGCACACCATTCCCGCCGGGGAGAACAAGCTCGATTTCATCTATAACTTCCTGCCGGGCAAGTACTACTTCGCGTATAATTGGGCGGACGGGTATGTCAATCCCGGCTTCTACTCGAAGCAGGGGTTTGTTAATAAGATCGACGCGGCCGGGCTGGTCGACCTGACGAAGCAGGACGTGTCGGGAATCAATCTCTACCTCACCCCGGGTATGGAGCTGTCCGGTACGTTGTCTCTCCCCGACGGGGAAAAAGCCCCGCAGGGCGGTATCAAGGCGTGGGTGAATATCTACGGGACGAACCGAAAGGCGGTGGTATGGCCGGGCTTCACGATCCCCGAGGGGCAGAACTCGACGCCGTTCAAGATATATCTGACGGAGGGGATATACTATATCGGGTATAACGAGGTAGTACCGGCGAACTTTGTCAATAAACAGCTCTACTCGAAGAACGGGATGACGCCCTATTTCGAGCAGGCATATATCATCGATCTGACGAAAAAAGGCGTATCCGGCGTCGATTTGCAGGTATTTCAGGGGCTGAAGGTCTCCGGGACGGTCTATCTCCCGCAGGGGGAAACCGCGCCCGCGGGGGGAGTATCGGTATGGGTCAACCTGTGGGACGCGAACAAAAAGGCGATGATATGGCCGAAGGTCACGATCCACGAGGGGAAAAACTCCGCCGACTTCGATATCTACTACCGGAAAGGGGAATACTACATCGGGTTCAACGGGGTGTCCGCCACCCAGTACAAGGACTGGAGGATTTATACTAAGCAGGGGATGGTCGACAGTTTCGCTAAAGCGTCCACTTTTAAGCTCACGCAGGATACCGGCGGGTTTAAGCTGTATATCGAAAAGAAGTAACCCACGGCGTCTACTGCGCACCCCTTTGGGGCACAAGTAGACTAACCCCGACCGCTGTGCGGGCTAGTCCCGATATCGACCGGAGGCTAGGAATAGACAGACAGCCCGTGATGATAGCGGGTTGCTATATTAAATGCCACGGCATGGGAGCTAGTCCCGACCGCTGCGCAGGCTAGTCCCGATATCGGTCGGAGGCTAGGAATAGACAGATAGCCCGTGATGATAGCGGGTTAATACTGCGAATCCCATCGGATGGGGGCTAACCCCGATACTGCGTAGACTAACCCCGGTATGTAACCTGATGTTACGTATCAGCAGATAGCCCGTGATGAGTGTTGGTTTTATCCGAGTTTGCTTCCATCCGTGTTAATCCGCAGTATCCGTGCACATCCGTGAGAAATAGGGTCGAACAATACCGCCCACTACGGGCTTGATGACGAAGCAGCAATTTTTACTATTTTCTATCACTGCGATGAGCAGAGCGAAGAAGCAGTCTATATAACATTATACACATTAATAAAAAGATTGCTTCGACTATGGTTCGGCAAGCTCACCATGACGTCTCGCAATGACAAAAAACACTTCGTCAACAGCTCACTACGTGGGAGCTAGTCCCGACCGCTGCGCGGGCTAGTCCCGATATCGGTCGGAGGCTAGGAATAGACAGTCAGCCCGTGATGATAGTGGGTTAATACTGCGAATCCCTTTGCATGGGGGCTAATCCCGATATCGACCGGAGGATAGGAATAGACAGATAGCCCGTGATGCAGAAAAACTATTCCTGCTTCTCGCGGGAAATATCCGCGCCGAGGGCTTGCAGTTTCTGTTCGAACTGTTCGTAACCCCGGTCGATATGGTAGATACGGAGCACCTCGCTCTGTCCGCGCGACGCAAGCGTCGATACCACCAGCCCAGCGCCCGCACGAAGGTCGGAAGCCATTACCGCCGCGCCCGACAGGTGGTCGACTCCCTTGATGACAGCGGTCATCCCGTCCACCTGGATTTCCGCGCCGAGACGGTTCATTTCGGCGGCGTGGGTGAAACGGTCGGGGAAAATGTTCTCCCTGATGACGCTGATTCCCTCGCAGAGCGACACCACCGCCATAATCTGCGCCTGCATATCGGTCGGGAAGTACGGATAGGGCTTGGTCTCGATCTGCACCGGTTTGATCTTGCCGGACTTCGCGATCAATTCGGTCTCGGAAAGGAGCTCGAACTCCATCCCGGCCTCGGAGAATTTCTCGATCGGGTAGTCGAGGTGGTGGATGTCGATATCCCTGAGGTGTACCCTGCCGCCGGTGATACCCGCCGCGGCGATAAACGTGCCGGCCTCGATACGGTCGGGGATGACCGTGAACTCGACCCCGTGGAGGGACTCGACCCCGTCTATCTCGATAATCGGCGTGCCCAATCCGCTGATCTTCGCGCCCATCTTGTTGAGGAATATCCCGAGCGCTTCGACCTCGGGTTCCTCGGCCGCCCCTTCTATATAAGTCCTGCCCTTCGCGAGCGCCGCCGCCATCATCACATTCTCGGTCGCGAGGACGCTCGGGCCGTGCGTGCCCGTGAGGTTCATCCGTTTACCGGTAAGCTCCTTCGCCTGCGCCCAGATATACCCGTGCTGGATAACAAGCTCGGTGCCGAGCTCCTCCATACCGCGGATATGGATATCGATAGGGCGGGGGCCGATCGCGCAGCCGCCGGGGAACGATATCTTTGCCTGCTTGCGGCGGGCGAGCAACGGCCCCATCACCGCGATCGACGCGCGCATCTTACGCACGATATCGTAGGGCGCCTCGATCAGGGTATTATCGGTCTCGGTGATACGCACTGAGTTCTTGGCTATCCACTCGGTTTTCTTGCCGAGCTTGTCCAGGAGCTGGAGCATCATGCGGATATCCGCGAGATCGGGGATATTATGCAGGATAACTTCCTCACCGGTCAGGATAGTTCCCGCGAGTATGGGCAGGGACGCGTTCTTCGACCCGCTGATACGTACTTCGCCGTTTAAGGGTCGGCCGCCTTTGACAATATACTTATCCATTTATTATCCTCGCTTATATTATAGAAACAACGATATTACTTGACCCACATTCTCACCGCGATAATGACTAAGAGTACCGCGAAAACCCGTTTCAGGATAAGCGGATCGATCTTGACCGCGAACTTGGCGCCGATAAACCCGCCGATAAAGAAGAAAATCGCCATAAAAATCGCGGCGCGCAGATTGACGAGCCCCGAATTATAGTATTCCAGCGCGGCGAGAAGCCCGATCGGGGGAATCATCATCATCAGGGTGGTTCCCTGGGCGAGACGCTGGTCGAACCCATAGAAAAACACGAGCGCGGGGATAACCAGAACCGCGCCGCCGATACCGAGCAGTCCGCTGAGAACTCCGCCCGCCAGCCCTATAATAATAAACCCCGCTATTTCCAATACCATAGTTCCCCCGGAAATGATTTGGTATAATGATAAAGAAAAAACAGTAATAAGTAAAATTGAAAAGAAATAATTTGAATAAAAGTTCTGTTTTCTTGAATTTATTCCGCGCCAGTGGTAAACTAACCCTGAGCATTTGAGAATTTTTTAGGAGGTTCTATTTATGAAGAAGGCTATTCTCATGGTTGGTGTTTTTGCGTTTGTCGGTGTAATGATGTCATGTGGCGGCGGTGGAAATACAGGCGGAACCACGGTTAAACCTGTCGATAATCCCCCTAAAGCGGCGAAGATCGAACTGAATATCATTCAGGAATCCAAGACTCCCGCTCCCGATTGGGCGACCAGCGATGAAACATGGAGCGAAGGCGCCGAGGGCGGCCAGAAGTTCGTATATCTCCGTGTCGAAGCTGAAGATCCCCAGAAGGAAACCGCTAAGCTCTTAGCACAGGGTCAGAAGATCGCTCAGATGGCCGACGCTATCAAGCAGTTGGCGACTCACGAATTCGCTAAGGTTACCGAAGGTATGGCCGGACAGGGCGCGGGTCTCGAAACCTACGTTTATGACGCGGTCGCCGCTGTTTCCAAGAATGTCGATACTTCCGGCGCTTTGGAAGCGGGTACTTATTGGCAGTATGTCCAGGAAATCAAGGGTGCCGACGACAAGACCTATTACCGCTATATCGTCCGCTACAAAATCGATTATGCTAAGTTCATGGCTGCTATGAAGAATGCGTGGGGCCAGCAGGTCAAGGCCATCAATCCCGAATTGAAGGAAAAAGGCCAGAAGATGCTTGACGCTATCAATTCCGCTCAGTAATCGAAAATTATTCTAATTAGGAGGCTGCGTGAGCAGCCTCCTTTTTTGTCGCTGAGCGACATCTATCCCGATATGAAGACGGTTATGCAGGATTGAGAGTTAGCCCGTGTAGAGGGGTAACGCTCAAAGAAATTTTTATTCATGATTAGTCGTCGCGGACGCCTTCCACAATTCTGATTTCTTCCTCTGTGAGGCCGTACAATTCGTACACCAGACGGTCGATCTGGCTGTCCAGTTCCCTGCATCGCCGTTCGTAATAATCCTTATCCTTGCCGGTTTTCGCGTGATGCAGTTCCTTCTGCGCGGAAAGCATCTGCTCGACGAGCTTTATTAAAGCCTCCTTCTGTGATGATTCTATTTTTATTAAAGGAATATCAAGAAGCGGTTCTTTATCAATTTGTAATTGTTCGCCTTGCTTTTTCCCTTTGTAATATAACCAAAAATATACTAATTTAGAATTCAGAATTCCACTAAGATATTTATAATCTATATCTTTCGGTTGAATAACAAAGTAAGTTTGAGATACATAACAAGGAAAATCACTATAGGTAAAAGCTGGTTTTAGTGTTTTTCTTAATGAAATTATCTTTTCTCCTTCAAAGAATACTTGATCTCGCGCCCTGTGCAAACCATAAGGAGCAAAATCAGAAGTTATTACTTTTTTATATTTATAAAGATGCTTTTTTATATTTGGATATTCATTTATACTTTTTCTTATGTTTATATCAGTATAAATGATCCAATATGAATTATTTGGATTCGCGTAGTATCTTTGCAACTGCTCAGTAGTGTAATAGGGTCTTATAACTGAATTTTCATTTTCCTGTAGATTCAAGTTTATTTTCTCAACATCTGAAAGAATAAAAATTCCACTCCCTTTTTGTATTTTTAAATCTTTTAAAATTCCCAGATGCTTTTCATTTACAAAGTCTTGATGAACATCAATACCTGTTGAAACGATTTTGTCATCAAGAAAGTTATAATGCGCCCCAAAAACTGGACAGGCAGTTAAGGTGAAATTTTGCTGTGGATATTGTAAAATACAGAAGGAGAAAAACAATGTCACAGCGAACCAAGCATTCAGCGGAATTCAAGGCGAAAGTTG
>JABLXV010000086.1 GCA_013177895.1 Brevinematales bacterium
CTTCGCGGCGAATAAAAGCGCGCTCTCCAGCCCGATTCCAGACGACGAACCTGTGATGATGACAGACCTAGACATAGATACCCTCCTTGGCTGTTTTACTCATTATAAATAAGTTTAAGATTTTAGACAATTTTGTGGAAGAATCTATTCAGATGAAACGTTTAGCCGGCAACAGTTATTGTATCTCTACCAGAATCCTTGGATTTATAAAGCGCTTCATCCGCTTTTTGAATCAGGTCTAAAAAGGAATTATTGGCGGGGATTATCGTGGAAACTCCCAGACTGAGAGTGATGTAAGCGGATATTTCTGATTGATGATGGGGTAATTTCAGTTTTTTTATTTTGTCTTGTATCTGGTTAGCGACCACTAAAGCTCCCTGAACATCGGTATCGGGAAGGAGAACGACAAACTCCTCGCCGCCGTAACGCGCTACGAAATCCCCCGCTCGTTTGATGATCGATTTTATCGCTTTTGAAATTTCCTTCAAACAGTTATCTCCAGCAATATGTCCATTGAAGTCATTGAATTTTTTAAAGAAATCGACGTCCGCGATAATTAATGAAATGGGGCGCTTCTCGCGTTTTGCGCGATTCCATTCTATCTCGACCATGACGTCAAAATGACGGCGGTTAAATACCCCGGTAAGACCGTCGGAAATAGAACTCAGGTATGTAATCCAAAAGCGGCGGATAATAACGATACTGTAACAGATCAGAAATAGGAAAAACCCCCAGTGTAAATTAGACGATGCGTATGGAAAAAAATGAAATAGATTCATAAGTATGTCGTTTAGCCCGAAGAGAGCGAAAACGATACCGGCGATGTTCAGGATTCTTGCCTCAATGTTTCCTTTATAAGTTTGGTATATCGCATATGTTGCGAAGAAGACAATATCCACTAATAACAGGATCATGATAATATTGGTTGCAGTATATATAGAAAGGAGATTGAGAAAGAGAAGGATTGTGGAAATAATGAAGTATGCTATATGAATCTCGACAAGCCGTCTACCGATTTTTTTCGGTCCTGCTCCGGTGATATTTTCGGCACAGGCATCCATTCCGATTGCCATCAGGTTTAAGGAAAAATAAAAACAATATATCCAAAATTCACTTGATGGGAAAAGTACATCCTTGAGGAAAGTCCGCGATAATGTAAAGATACCGATAGAAAATGCGAACAATCCGAATGCCAGAAGGATTTTGTCTGAAAGAGGGGTAAAAAAGATGTAGAAGGCAATAAATCCGATCAGTATAAAAAAACACCCCATAATTAAATTATCCAGGTCTTCGAATAATATTTTTTTCAGGATATCGGCATGCTCCCCGAAATAGATTTGTCCGTCGATTCCGAGTTTTTTATTCAACGAATAGAAACGGAAATAAAGATTAGTCGAGTGAATATCATTCAGTTTGATTATATAGCTCAATAGAGAAATGCTAAGCACCTGTTTTCCGGGTTGGATATCTCCGAAACGATAGATAAGCCCATGGTCGTCATAGACTTCAAAATACTGGTGGGCATTATAAAAAAAAAGAGCGGGGGATTTGAATGAATTCTCCGGTAGGATAAGGTGGAACCATACAATCAGGTTTGTTTGATTATTTAGAGTGAGATGGGAATTTGAAAGGAAATTCGTTATGAGAGCTTTTCCCGAGACCTCATTCTTAACAACAGGAATATCGCCTGAATAATATGAAAAATAATTGGTTAAACAAATAACATCAGCCTGATTAGATGGATACTGCGCGAAAAGCCCTTCTGTGATAATGAACGGTAATACCGCAAAAAACACCCAAATCAGCCTTCTCAAAACTACCCCCGATAATCTTACAAAACGATATAGATAAACATATTCTAAGCAATAGAACTTTTTAACGCAAAAAATACTTATGTTATTCATATCTAGGCAAAACAGGCTGATTCTTTGATTTTCCGCGGGTAATCCGTTACAATGATAAAACCGAAACAATGGAGGGAAGATTATGACTGATGATTTTAAAGCCCTGAAGCAAGAAGCCACCGAAAAGATGGACAAGTCCATCCAGTTCCTGAAGGACGAATACAAGAAACTCCGCACGGGGCGGGCTAATGCCGCGATGGTGGAGGATATCAAATTTATATATTACGGTAACCCGACTCCGATTAAGCAGGCCGCCAGTCTCCAGACTCCCGATCCTCATGCCATCCTCATCGACCCGTGGGATAAATCGGCGCTGCACGCGATCGAAAAAGGTATCTCCGATTCCGGGATGGGCTTTACCGCGTCCAACGACGGCCGTGTCATCCGCGTAGCGGTTCCCCCGTTGACGGAAGACCGCAAGAAGGAAATGGTTAAATTCGGGAAGGAAATGGCGGAGGAGTCCCGTGTAGTCGTCCGCAACTGGCGGAGGGACATCAACGCTAAAATCAAACAGCTCCTGAAGGACGGGCATATCGGAGAGGATGACGAACGCAAGGAACTTGACGAGATACAAAAGGTAACTGATAATCATATCAAGACTATCGACGACCTGGTGGCGAACAAGGAAAAGGAGATCATGGAAGTCTAACCTATGAGGATATACGGACAGGAGATCGACGAAAAAAAGCTGCCCGCTCATGTCGGGATTATTATGGACGGTAACGGGCGATGGGCGAAGGCGCGCGGATTAGCGCGTATCGCCGGGCACGAGGAGGGCTTCAAGACCCTCGACCGGCTCCTGAACGCCAATAAGGATATCGGCGTCCGTGTCATTACCATCTACGCGTTCTCCACCGAGAACTGGAAACGCCCGCCCGCCGAGGTGCAATTCCTGATGGGCATGGCGAAAAAGATGATCGTCGATTATCTCGACACCCTCATCCGTAACGATATCCGTTTCGTGATGACCGGTTCGTTCGAGGGCATCTCCGCCGACCTGAAAGAAATGATACTCGGGGCGATGGAACGGAGCAAGCAATGTAAATCGTATACCCTGAACGCCGCGTTCAACTACGGCGGACGGAAGGAGATACTTGACGCGGTACGCCGGATTGCGGCGGATTGTTCCGGCGGCAGACTGGACGCGTCGAAGATAGACGAGAAAAAGATCACGGAGTACCTGTATAGCCCGGAGCTGCCCGACCCCGATCTGATAATCCGCACGAGCGGGGAATTGCGCCTCAGTAACTTCCTTCTCTGGGAAGGGGCGTACTCGGAGTTGTGGTTTACCAAGAAGTTCTGGCCCGACTTCCACCCGAGGGATTTCTGTAAGGCGATAGCCGATTTTCAAAAGCGCAAACGACGTTTCGGAAAGGTATAAATATGAGCGATTTTACGAAAAGAATTTTAACCGCGTTGGTCGGCGTACCAATAGCGGCGTTCACGATATATTTCCCCGGATTGAACGGTATCCCGTTCGGGGTGGCAATGCTCGTGTTCGCGATCCTGATGACCTACGAGGTCGCGGCGATGGTGGAGAAGAAAAACCTCCGCTTTCACCTATGGATTACCGCCGCCGCCGTCACACTGGGGATGGTCAACAGCGCCCTCTTCGGGCTGGGCATGATTGTCGAAAATGTCTTCCATACATTACTATTCGCTATATCGGCGCTCTATCTTCTCGCGCTGTTTATTTCCGAATCGACGCAGGGGAAATTCGACCGTTCCTTCGAGAGCGTCAGTATCTCCGCGCTGACCTACGTCATGTTCGGGATATTCTTTCCGATCACCGTGCAGATCAAGATGTGGGACCTGTCCGGCTGGTTCCTGACGATTATGATCGGGATACCGTGGCTGAGCGACGCGGGCGGGCTTTTCGCCGGAAAGCTATTCGGCAAGCATCCCGTCGCGGCATTGGCAAGCCCCAATAAGACGGTCGAGGGATATATCGGCACGGTGTTTATGGGAATTGTTGCCGGTACTGTGATGTATTTTTTACAGGGGATCCTCCCGATCCGGAATATATTCTCGTTCGGCCAGATGATGATACTGTCCGGCGCGATGATTGTGACCTCGATCGCCGGCGACCTGGGCGAGTCGATGATCAAGCGTTGGGCTAACGTCAAGGACTCGGGGACATTCCTCCCGGGGCACGGCGGGATATTCGACCGGATGGACAGCATCATTTTATCCGCCCCCATCTTCATGGTACTCGTCCGCTTCATGGGGTACGGGGTATAACACCCTGCGGGTGGGCTAGACCCGATCTGAGACGTAGTGCGATTATCAACCGGAAGTCCGTGGTCGAACGTGGTGATAAGGGATTACCGCGTGAACCGATACACTTCGTTACCCGGCATCCGGTGGTCGCTTCGACAAAGCTCAGCGACCGGTAACCGGACATTGAGCGTCAGCCGAAATGTCCGCCTTCGACCTCGATACATCCCGCTAACGCGGGACACTCGGTCGCCGAGGCAATAAGGGATATTAGGATAGAAAATACCCCCTTTTTTGCATATTTCACTTTCCCGGACACAGTTTATACTCCTGATTCTTTTCGCTCCTATGTATTTGTCAATCTTCGGTATTATTTTCTTACGCTTTTTTGACATATAGTAGATGCGGATTTAGAATAACCTGAATATTTTTAAGGAGAATCTTATGAAGAAGGGTTTGTTATTTATTATCATTCTTATTTTTTCCTCTATTGATTTATCATATGGTACTGAAAATGGGATATGGAGCTTAGCTGAATCTGGTAGTTTAAATGAATTAAAAAATTTAGTAGAAAACATAAAAGTAAATGTAAATGCCACAGATAAAGAAGGCAAAACGGCTCTACATTATGCCGCTTTTGCAAACCAAACAAACATTATTTACTATTTAATTAGTAAGAAAGCAACTGTTGACGCAAAAGATGATGATAAAAATACTCCTCTTTTTTATGCTTTAGAGAAAGGAAATCTTCAAGCAGTTGAGGTTTTAATCAAAAACAAAGCTTCCCTAAAAAATAAATATAATGATAAAACATATTATGAGTATTTTATAGAAAATTATTCCTATTATTATGAATCTGATCTGAATCCTAATTATATTCTTATTTCCAGAATTATTGCAAAAGCAATAAATGCTTCAAAATCAATTAAGATTAATACTCTAAATGAGGCTGTAATTCTTGGAACTCAAAAAGATATAGAATCACAAATTAAAAAAGGATATATGCCTGCAAAAAATACTGTGTATGTATGTTTAATTCTTGGTGATATAAATGTACTTAAATATTTCCAGAAAAAAAATATTATTCCTGAACTTGATACTCCTACTTGGATTTATGCTTTTATGCGCTATGAAAAAACAAAAATATTGGATTCATGTTGTTTTCTGGTTGAAAACAAAATCAATAGTGAAAATATAATAGAAATAAATAATGAAGAATTTTCTCCGTTTGGATATTCGATATATTTAGATAGTATCGATTTGTTTAAATTGTTTCTAACAAATGGTATTAATATCGAACAACCGTGTTACTATGAAAAATCCCCTTTGTTATATTGCATTGAATTAAATAGGGTATCACTAATAGAATTATTAATAGAGAACGGAGTTGATATAAATAAAACAGCATCAGATAAAAATAAAACATTAAATCCGCTTATTGAAACAATTAGAATAAAGCATAACATTATTGCTAATTTATTAATTCAAAACGGTTGTAATGTTAAAGCAGTATTATATAAAGATGGATGGAATTATTCAATAATTGGTTATGCGATAGAAATAAATAATTATGAAGTAATACAATCGTTAATTAAAGTTGGAGTAAATATTAATGATTATTGTAAATATGAAGGAACCGCGGAATACACACCTCTTGGGGTGGCCATTCTAAAGGAAGATTACAAATTAATAAACGAATTAATAGAAAATGGGGCGAATTTAAATTCATTTTGTATCAGTGGACATACGCCATTAACTTGTTCAGTTACCCAAAAAGATGTTAATATGACCGCTTTTTTAATTGAAAAAGGAGCAGATATTAACAAACCCAATGAGTGGAGTTACACTCCATTAGCCTTCGCAATTGAAACGGGTAATCTTGATATCTTTTATCTTTTAATAAAAAATAATGTTGATGTAAATAAAAAATGGACTACTATTTACGGACAAATTATGAGTCCGCTTGGAGATGCATACTCATTAAAGAGCTACTTTGGAGAATCATCTACTATTTATTCAACAATGGTGGATGAATTAAAAAAGGCTGGGGCAAAATATTATGAATAATGAAATGACCTATGAAGTACATCCCTTTACTTTTTCCCAGATACAAACATCTTCACAAGGATATGATACGTCTATAAATTTTTATGGATGGAAACGTGAAAATGATCCATTTTGGGTTATTAATAACAAATACTTTGGTTATTTTCCAGAACAACTACCAAGTAATAAAATGAAACTTTTATTTATTGGCACATTCCCTCCCCATAGTTCTCAAAGTCTTGAGTTTTTTTATGGCTCTGGTAGGAATAATTTTTGGAAAATAATATCGATCCTCACAAATATCCAAGTATCATCTCTTGAAGATAAATTTAATGTTTTAAAAAACAATGGCATAGGAATAACTGATATAATATATTCTCTTAATCGAAAAAAAGATATACAAAGTCAAAAATATAATGCAAGTGACGAAAACCTTTATCCTTTAATATTTAATAATATCAATGCGATTCTTAATCAATATCCAAATATTAAGAATATTATTTTTACAAGTGGAGAATCGAGTGAGAAATCGGCGTATGGATGGAGTATAAATGAATTACAAAAGTATAAGAGGGAAATAAAATTAATTACTCTTAGGTCTCCCTCAAATATTTCACGTTTACCTAATGAATTAGTAAATAATGGAGATTATATAAACTTATGTATTAAATACTTAGACGTTAATATAAAAGTTAGTTATTGTGTATTAAAATGGGCAAAAAAACTTATTAGTTCTTCTTATTTTATTAGGAATGATATGCAAGATATTCTCAATGAATTTGAAAAATTATTTCCTACTATATAATAAACATCTAATTGTACAGATACGGTAATTACCTGACAATTCTTCCCGCTTTCTACTTTTCACTTCCATAATATCCTCTTTTAAAGTAGAGGCCCTGCGCCGGAACAGGCGCGCAGTATTTCGACGCGAGACGGTGGTCTTCGTCCAGCGCCTGACGGATTTCTTCGAGACTCACCTTTCCGAACGCGTAATTCAGCGCCGCCGAGATGAGCGTGCGGATCATCCCCTGCAGGAACCCGTTGCCCTTCACCGTGAACACGACGCGCCCGGGAAGTTCCGCCGCGCGGAAGTAGTAGATAGTCCGCACCGTGGATTTTACCCCCGACCTGCCGTGGCCGGAGCTGAAACGTTTGAAATCGTGCTCGCCCCGGAAGAGATGCAGGACGGTGTTAAGGCGCGGCATGTCCGGGACACGGTCGATAAAATGCGCGTAGGAGCGGAAGATGGGGTGGGGGTTCGGAGAGGTCAGCGCGATATACACATATTCCCGTGCCGACGCGGAGAAGCACGCGTTGAACTTTTCCGGCACCTCGACCGCGGAACGGATTCGGATACTGCGGGGGAGGACGCTGTTGAGCGCGGCGGGGAATTTATCGATTGGGAGGCTTGTGTTCGACGTCTTGAAGTTCGCGTTGTACGCGATCGCGTGCGCGCCCCTGTCGGTACGGCCTATCCCCGATGGGGGATGATGCGGGCCGGGGAGGATGACGCCGAGCGCGCGGTGGATTTCTCCCTGCACGGTGGGCTGGTCGTCCTTCTTTTGGAATTGCCAGCCGTAGAATTCGGAACCGTCATACGACAGGGTCAGCAGGATATTTCTCATACTACGCTTCCGGGGCGGTCAGGATACTTTCGATTTTATCGAGGTCGACGAAACGGGAGCTTTTATAGATTTCCTTCCCCCGGCGGAACAGGAGTACGATGGGTACGGTGAAAACCATGTTCTGCGCGGCGATCCGCGGGAATTCCGCCGGGTCGATCTTTGTCCACACGAGGGCGGGATAACGGCTCATCAGTTCCTCGATACGCGGGGAAAGGGATTTGCACGGCGGGCAGTCGCTGCTGAAGAAATAGACCAGCGACGGGCTTTCCCCCGTTATCAGCGTGTGAAAATGTTCCGGCGAATGCGCCGCTTCGTATGCCATAGCTTCCTCGAAAATCTATTTCTTTATAAATCGGTATTTCCCGGTCAATGATGAGAATTCCGTTCCGATAATATAGGGAGCGAGGATAACTATGTCAAGGAACATGAAATTCGTACTGGTACTCTCGATATGCGGCGCGCTTTTGGCGGTATTTATGATCTTTATCGTTACCGCACCGGAGGAAACCCTCCGTTTCGGGGATATCCCGGTGACGACGCTGGATAAGATCAACGGCGATACCGGCATACTGGTGGACGATCCGGCGTTTATCCATGTCACCAATACGCTCGAGATGCGCGAACTGATCAAGAAAACCATCTCGTATAAGATATACCTCGAGAATAAACCCATCGACGGGATTTCCCCGCTCCTGATACAATCGTTCACCGAGCCCTATACGTTCCAGAAGGGGATACTCACATTCAGGGGAAGCCCGATGCGGGATTGGGGCGCGATCGGCAAGCTCAAGTCGCAGAAATTCAGCCTGTCGGTGGATTGGGCGAACAAGACCGGGCAATCCCCCGTCTGGGGCGGGGGCGGAGGATGGACAGGACAGCCGCTCCTCGTGCAATGGACGCAGGCGCAGAAATCGAATATGCATATTCCCGCGAAGTTCAAGGACAACCCGGAGTTCACCGAGGTGATCTTCGCGTCGCTCGACGGCAGGATATACTTCTACGACTTCGATACGGGCGAAAAGACCCGCCCGCCGATTAATGTCGATAACCCCATCAAGGGCACGCCGTCGATAGACCCGCGCGGACTGCCGCTTTTGTATGTCGGCGAGGGTGTACCGGAGCAGGGCAAGCAGAAGTACCGGATATACAGCCTGCTCGACCAGAAACTCCTTTACTCCATCTCCGGGGGCGACCCGCAGGCATACCGCGTCTGGGGCGGGTTCGATTCGTCGGGGATAGTGAACTCCAAGTCGGATATTCTGATCACGGGCGGCGAGAACGGCATCCTGTATATCGCGAAGCTCAACACCGAGTACGATATAGCGAAGGGCATGCTGTCGATCTCCCCGAAACTCTATAAATATGTCTACCATTATAAATCCGGCGCGGGGAAGAAAAAAGTCTACGGGATCGAGAACTCGGTCGCGGTGTATAAGAACCTTCTCTACTTCAGCGATAACTGCGGCACGATCCAGTGCGTCGACCTGATCAACCTGAAACCGCTGTGGATCAAGGATGTGAAGGACGACACCGACGCATCGATAGTGGTCGAGGCCGAAATGGGGGTGCCGTATCTGTATACCGGATGCGAGGTCGATATCCAGGGGTCGAAGGGATACTCCTATGTCCGCAAGATCAACGGGCTGACCGGCGACACGGTCTGGGAGACCCGTTACGCATGCCGTTCCCTGCCCGAGCGTAACGGAGGGGTGTTCGCTACCCCGATGATCGGCAAGCAGAGCCTGTCGAATATGGTCGTGTTCACCCTGGCGTACTACCAGACGGTCGACAGGGGGCTGATGGTCGCGCTCGATAAAACGACGGGCGGGGAGTTATGGCGGTGGGAGATGACGAATTACTCATGGTCGTCGCCCACGGGGGTATACGACGGCGACGGTAACGGGTATATCGTGCAGTGCGACTCCGCCGGGAATGTCAATATGCTCGACGGGGACAGCGGGTCGATCCTCACGAAACTCAAACTCCCGAACAATATCCAGTCCACGCCGGTGTTCTATAAGGACTCGATCCTGATCGCGGAAAGAGGAAATAAGCTCTATAAAATTTCGGTGCAGTAAGGAAAATAAATGGCTACATATATTTCGCTCCTTCGCGGCGTCAATGTCGGCGGGAAGAACCGCGTCAGGATGGACGAACTGGCGAGGCTGTACGAATCGATGGGGTATTCCCGAGTCAGGACATATATCCAGAGCGGGAATGTGCTGTTCGACAGCGCGGAAAAGGATACAGGATTACTACAGCGGGAGATCGAGGGACAGATCGCATCAGCGCTCGGTCTCGACGTCAGGGCGCTGATCCGTACACGTGACGAACTGCGCGGCGTGATCGCCCGTAACCCGTTCGGAGCGGAATATCACGATCAACTGTATGTAGCGTTTCTCTCCGCCGCTCCTGAGAATCCCCCGATGGACGCGCTGGAAAAGTTGAAGGACGAGCGGGAGCAATTCGTGATTTACGGGAAAGAGATTTATATTTATTATCATAACGGTGCCGGGACGACGAAATTTTCCAATACCGCGCTGGAGAAAAAACTGGGATTGGTCTCCACAACCCGTAACTGGAATACCGTCAATCAGCTCGCGGCGATGTCCGGCGAATGATGTATAAACCGGAACGATAGAGACACAGGCCGGACGCAGGTGCTGCGCACACTAACATTGGCTATATACAATGTCGCAGGCTGACGCTTCATAATACCGGTCGCTATGATAATGGGGTTGCCTCCACGCAGACGCCGCGCACACTAACATTGGCTATATACAATGTCGCAGGCTGACGCTTCATAATACCGGTCGCTATGATAATGGGGTTGCCTCCACGCAGACGCCGCGCACGCTATATTGGCTATATACAATGTCGCAGGCTGACGCTTCAATAATACCGGTCGCTATGATAATGGGGTTGCCTCCACGCAGACGCCGCGCACGCTATATTGGCTATATACAATGTCGCAGGCTGACGCTTCATAATACCGGTCGCTATGATAATGGGATTGCCCCTCGGCTACGACATCCATGTCTTCGCACGATACTCCCCCCGTCCATGGGGGTCGCACACAGTGGGGAATTATCTCATCCGACAAGAAACTATCTCTTGACACACCCGAACAATAGGAATTATAATGAAACGTTCACGGAAAATCGGGGCATATCCTCCCGGCTTGTTTGGAATTGACCGGGATAGTCGATATGTTACGGGGGCTTGATGTCGAGGCGGGGACTATTCTTTCTGGCGTATTTTCTGCTGCTGCCACTACTTTTATTTTCCAGCGAGTCCTCCCGTAAAATCGTGAGCGGTTGGGCGTATTACTGGGGAGAAATCCCCGGGTATACCGCCGGGACTAATATTCTCGCCCCATCGCTGGTATCCGATGTGCCCTGGACGGAACTGAAATACGACGGCAGCCCTCCGCCCGGGCAGCGTCTCGGCGTGCTATGGTACCGGATCATTCTGCCGGGGAACGGATGGGAAAACCCGTCGCTGTATTTCCCGAACGAGATCATGGGCAGGACGGACTTCTATCTCGACTGGAAACGGATTTACGGTTCGCCCTACGCGTACACCGGGGTATGGCATATCGTGCGTCTTCCATCGAACTATACCGGTAAAACCCTTTATATCCGTGTCGAGTCCGCCCGGAAATCCATCGGCATCTACGGAGACGTCCTGATCGGTTCCGAGGGCGACCAATGGGTGTCTGTCATCAACGAGGATATCGTTAAATTTATATTCGCATGTATCCTGATCGCGATGGGGGTTTTTATCGGCAGTATCCAGTTCATGCTCCCGAAAAAAGGCGAGTATGCCTATCTGTCGTTCGCGCTCTTCGCGATTATTATGGGCGGATATATCCTGTCGAAATCGGACATCCGCATCATGCTGATACCCGTCCAGCCGTTATGGTCGTATATCGAATTGATGACGCTCGCGCTCGTACCGGGTATCGCGTTCATGGCGTTTTATTATACGTTCCGGGATCAGGCGAAAATATACCTGCTGCGGATATCCCAGGGATTGCTGACCGCGGGGGGAATCATTATTCTGCTCGACCTGATCCGCGCAATCCCGTTAATCGTCTTCCTATTCCCGTTCCAGATAGTCATTGTCGCGGGCGGGATTACCCTGCTCGTGCTTTCTATCCGTTACGCGGTGCAGGGGCATACGGACGCTAAAATATACTCGGTCGGTTTCGGCATCATGTGCGTGTACGGGATATATAATGTCCTGACCGCGACCGAGGTAATCCCGTTCACGAAAAGCAGCGTCTATTACGGGGTGTTCTTCTTCACCGTATCGTTCGTCATCATTTTCATCCGGCGTTTCCTGTCGATCAACCGGAAAATCAGCGCGTACAATACCGAACTGGAAATCCAGGTGAAGAAACGCACCGATGACTTGATAAAATCGAACAGGAAACTTCTCCTGAACACCGAGGCGCTCCTGAAAGAGCTGATGATGGCGAAACGCGTGCAGGAGCATTTTATTCCCGACGATACCCGTTTCCCCAAGGTGAAGCAGTTATCGTTCGGGTCGAAGTATGACGCGCTGGAATCGGTCGGGGGCGACCTGTACGATGTAATCCAGGTGGGGAAGAACGGGTACGGGTTCCTGATCGCGGATGTTTCCGGTCACGGGGTCGCGTCGGCGCTCATCTCCGGGATGATCAAGGTCGATTTTTATACCCATTCCCGCTGGGGGGTCGCCCCCTCGGACGTAGTAATGAAGGTCAATAAGGATATCTATAAGTTTATCGGCGATCTCGAATACTTTGTCACCGCGTACTATGCGATCCTCAACCTCGAGACGGGAATCCTGCATTACACCAACGCGGGGCATCAACCGGCGATACTGATGCGGGGCTCCACCGGGGAAACGATGGTACTCAATACGCCCGGGACGATCATCGGGAGTTTCACCAATTTCGAATGGAAGAGCGAGAGCCTGAAGCTCCTGAAGGGCGACCGTATCCTGTTCTACACCGACGGGATTGTCGAGGCGCGGAGCGAGAAAAAGGAGCTTTGGGGCTACGACCGTCTGATGGAGTCGATCCATAGGAATATCGGATATCCCGTGCATGAATTCGTGGATAGGATTATCGAGGATATCGGAAAATTCTGCGGCGCCCAGCCCGCCGACGACGACCGCGCGCTGTTCTGCGTGGAGTATAACCCCGACGGGGAAGCCGAGACGCATAGCGGGAAGGGGTAGGTTACTCGCTCAGCCCGAGGCTTGAAATATCGATCCGGTATAATCCCTCCGCGTCCGGGGCATATGTGCCGTCGTAAAGGTTTTTATCATATACGAAACTATAATCAGGATCGCAGATATAAATATATAGATTGGTTAAGGAGTAATCGATTGCATAGAATCCGTCATGTAAACCCATCGCAATCGTAGTTCCATAATCCCCATTATTAAAACCTACCCCGGTATTCAAACATTGATATGTCGCGATGGAATAATTGGTATTGTTTTGAATATCGTAGATAAACGGTTGACCATTATATTTCCTGTCATCATAAACATAATCATTCCAAAAATAGTATTTATCTTTTTTTTCAAAATCGGTATAGATGAGATATTTATTTTTTAGCGAAAAGGCACAAACGTAAAACCCGTTTCCAATATTTATTACATTAGTGTTTGATAAATTGACTACTCTTATATTTGTATCGATGTAGACGTATGCAATTATATCGCTATTTCCATTACCGAGTAAAGCTTGTTGTTTATAAACAGGAACGTTTGTTTCCTGAAAAACTAACTGAAGATTGGAAATCAAGTAGACTTTCAAATCGTATTGAGTTGTAACGGTTGCGAAGTATTTTCCATTGGCGTTAACGAAATATTCACCGGAATAATAATTATTGGATAGAGAAATATTGGTGAAAATGTTTGTCTGCCAAATAGAACCGTTATAGTATATATGCGCGAGGTTGCTTAATCCAATAATCTGAATATAATTAGTATTGCTAAGGTACCCGTTGATGTCAGTATATCCCTGATTAGAATAACAAGGTTTATTATGCCCCGGGTATCTGAAACCGGCTTTGAATACGTTCAGTATGGGGAATCCGCTGTCATACAGACGAAGCGGATTATTTAAACCTGAAAGTCCTCCTTCCGGGCCGGAACTGCATCCTAAAAAAGGTATGGATACTATAAAAAAAAGTACTATTATTCTTTTCATCTATAATGCTCCTCAATTATTCTTTGTATGCGGTATACCAATAATCATATCCCATGACGTTGATATTTTCCCAGAAAATATACTTGCAATTACCAGAATTTATAGTATTTATAAATGTTTTTTCACCATTCACGTTTCCAATTTTATATTCAGCGTCATTATCGGTAATTAGTATATATTTATTATCTCCAGATTCCTTATAGCCTATTCCGATTCTCCAGTGTGAATCTTTAAATCCTGTTGTCGCATTTATTATCCAGAATCGCGCAATAGCAATGACATCGTTCTTTTCTATACACTTCTTTGTGTCATCATACACGGCTTTATCATAATAATCGAATAATAATCCGCCGAAAAACCATGTCAAAGGATCGCAAAAGGTTGTCTTTAAAGTTATCGAATTATTACATGCCCATTCGATACCATCTTTAAAGTTATGCTCATATACCCCTCCGTTATCCCAATCCCATATCCCCATAACGGTACCGAAATTGAAATATCCATCGTTGGTGCAGAGAACGACATTAGTAACGATTTTTACAAGAAACCATTCTTGAGGACTGAGTGTCTGGTTGGTAACGATTTTTGTCAAAAAACGGAATCGATATGAGTAGGGTTCGGAGTATAATAAATCGTGAGGATAAGCGTCTTTATGAAACTCGATGCTCCCGTTGATAAATTTGTCGGTTTGATTCATTGACGGCGAATAATTCGAGATGCAGACGTTGAAAGCGAGGTTGAACCGCGTATAAAAATGATCCATCGACGAAATTGCCGAAAAACGGAGATCGTATTTAAACAAGTAATAAGGGATGCTGGGACCTCCTTCGGTAAAATAAATCGTGACATTGAAATTATTTGGCTCGGGCGATACCCCGCAATAAGCGTGAGTGATGGTATTTGCGGTACTATAAAAAGAGGGTGTACTAAAACACATGTACACGTCAAGATAATTGTTTACGAACGGTTTGATGTCGATGGTTCTGTCAAACAAGTAGACGAAGTTCGTCGCTTTTTGAGAGTAGTGGTAAATATAATTCGTTATTTTATAAGTATACCACCTGATTTTATTCGTGTATCCGTAGTAACACATCATTATTGCTCCTGCCGTCGGTCCGCACCATCCTCCAAAACTTGAATAATAGGAAGATGAGTTCCATTGCAGGTGATTATATGCCCAAACCCAATCCCACCATCCCGCATTACTTAATCCGGTAAACCCATCCACCACCCTGCCGCTCTCCCAGTCCTGCGTCAGCGGCTGGAGTTTATTGCTCGACGTCCCCAACGGGCCGAGGTACGATACCGCGATCATCTGCGCCTCGTCCACATCCGCCCACCACGATTTACTATAGATCGGATAGAGTTCGGTGAATAATTGAAGTTCGAGCTGTTCTAGGGTATTGGAATAAAACAGTTCGGGTTTTTCCTTCATCAGTGTAAATATTTCCTTCTTCAACGCGATATTCGTCCCCGCGAACGGGTCGATCGCTTCGGTGACCGTGAGGGTGTTCGTGTCGATTTTCCCGAACGCGTTATAATGCGCCCCAAAAACTGGACAGGCAGTTAAGGTGAAATTTTGCTGTGGATATTGTAAAATACAGAAGGAGAAAAACAATGTCACAGCGAACCAAGCATTCAGCGGAATTCAAGGCGAAAGTT
>JABLXV010000087.1 GCA_013177895.1 Brevinematales bacterium
AATTATCGCGACAGCTCGAAAACTGCTCGGGATTATCTATGATACTCTCAAGAATGGATGGGTGTTCGAGGACTTCCCGAATTTTATACTGAAAAATACATAAGTAGATTGTTTTTTATCATAGGAGGGAGCGGAATTACGCGATCAATCCCAACCTGATGCCTGAGTTTGAAATCCATAGGACGGGATATCACGGGCTGATGCATGAAGACTCATGCCGTTTTGCTGGGCGGATCGCCCGTTCGGAGAATGCTAATAATCCGCCGCGTATCCTATCGGTATGCATGGAAACCCGTTCCGAAGCCACCGCGATATCCGGTAATAAACCGTTCACAGTGACTGGCGGGGCGACTCCTCTCGAAGGGCTGATGGGAGATTTTTCATGCGGCGATATGGACCCCGGGATACTCGTTAAGATCGCGGGACATTATCATTACGGGCCGGAGCAGGTGAACAAGATACTCACCGAAGAAAGCGGATTCTCCGGGATAACCGGCCGAAAAACGACTCTCCTCGAAGTGTTCGGTTCCCATTCGCAGGAGGATCTAATTGCGCAGGAAATGTTTATTTATAAACTCCTGCATGCGTGCGGTACGGGGATGGCGGCGGTCGGCGCGTTCGATTATATCGTGTTTTCCGGTAAATATAGTGAAGTAGGAGATATCATCGGTCCGTGTCTCCGGAAAAAATTGGCGCTAATCCCTGGCAGAAAAGCATCACATATCCCGCGAATACTCATCAATTCCAAAACTCTGGAGCAGGTTATCGCTGAGAAAACACGTATAATAATGAAGGAACTTCACTTTATCGAAAAGCAGGACGATGTGGTAAGCGGATATCCGGTATAAAAAAAAAGTACTTTAAAGTATTGACATTTGCAGTAATATTCATTATAATTGATAATCATTCTCATTTAGGATATTTCATGCGAAATTGCAAAGGGGATCATTCGAACTGGTGGGCGGGAAAGTTTAGGAACAGGGGTTTTAAGATCACTTCTCAACGTGAAGCGGTATTGGATGTATTAAGTAATACCGATCAGCATCTGAGTACCGAGGAAGTCTATTTCCAGCTCCATCAGAAATGTCCCGGAATAGGGCTTGCGACCGTTTATCGGACTCTTGAACTTCTGGTGAAACTCGGTATTGTTCAAAAATTCGATTTCGGCGACGGACGCGCGAGATATGAAATATTGAGTGATTCTAAGGATGAGGATCATCACCACCACCTCGTTTGCAAGAAATGCGGTACTATTATCGATTATAAGGATTTTATCAGCGATGAAATAGAGCTTCTCAATAAAACTGAGAAGGGTTTGTCGGAAAAATATAATTTCGAGATTACGGATCATGTGATCCATTTTTACGGAATATGTGAAAAATGTAAGGGCTAATTTTTTTGTATTGTATTGAGAATGATTATCATTATTAAACATATCAAGTACTTTTTTACAAGTACTACTCTACGTTTGACCCGGGGGAGTCTTAGCACCCCTATAATTCCCCCGGGTTGTTTTTAAGATTATTTTATGGAGGTTTTTATGCCTGGTATGAATGGAAAAGGTCCGCTAGGGGAAGGTCCGATGACGGGACGCGCAATGGGGAAGTGCGGAGGCGGAAAAATCGGCGCTGGTAAGGGACGCGGAAAAGAAATCCGCAAACGGATTAACGAACATTTCTGGACCGGCGGGATAATACCGCTGGATGATAATCATTCTGATAATGGGAAACCAAATACTTAATAAAGGCTCCTTATCAAATACCCGGAGAAGTAAGATTCCATCTCAACTTCTCCGGGACGCATTAATTATTATAGGAGGCAGGTATGCCTGGATTAAACGGAACCGGACCTTTGGGAGAAGGTTCAATGACAGGACGAGCGATGGGGAGATGTTCGGGTAATAATATTGATGATATTGCACAAATGGGATTAGGCCGCGGTTTTGGTCTTGGTAGAGGGGCGGGGATGGGTAGGGGAAGACGGCTGCGATGCAGGGTGCTTTCACAACCGGGAGTCGTCTATCGTTTCAGCGAACATCTATCCCCTCAAATTGAAAGGGATATCTTGTCGCGTGAAGCCGAATTATTTAGGGTACGATTGAAAAATATTGAAAACCGCTTGCAGGAAATTGAGAATCCAAATGATCAGGAAAGCTAACAATATGGAAGGCGCATCATGCGTCCTTCCGTCTTCATATTTGAATATTTATTAAGAGGAAAAAATGAATAAGAAAACAGCCGTGATTACATCGAATGGTGATAATCTTACCTCAGAAGTCGATTCCCGTTTCGGACGGTGCAGCTACATGATTTTTATCGATCCGCTTACGATGGAATATGAATCTGTTAAAAACCCATTTCTCGAAGAAATTAGCGGTGTGGGTCCGAAAACAGCTCAATTTATTATCGACAGAGGGGTAAATTTAGTTTTAACCGGCGAACCCGGGCCTCACGCTGAAGAGGTGTTGAAATCCTCGGGAATTAAAGTAATTCCCGGACTATCCGGCCGGAAGAATCAGGAAGTTTTAAAGAACTATACGAAAAACGCATAAAAAGAGCAGGCGAGAAATTGAATGATAATAAGAACGGATTCACCGTCGCGGTGGCGAGCGGAAAAGGCGGAACGGGAAAAACCACCATATCGGTAAATCTCGCCGCCGTTATAAAAAACGTCACCCTAATAGATTGCGATGTAGAAGAACCAAACTGCGGCTTATTGCTCAAACCGAAACAGATTGAAACGGAGCAAGTCACATTAAAAATTCCGCAGATTGACCGAAATCTTTGTGACGGCTGCCGGAAATGTTCTGACGTATGCGAGTATAACGCGATAGCCGTAATGGGAGAAAAGGCTTTCCTGATAGAGAGTTTATGTCATGGATGCGGGGCTTGCTCGTATTTTTGTCCGCAAAAGGCCATTGAGGAAATCGATAAGCAGGTGGGTTTTATTGAAAGCGGAAAAGTTGGCGATATTGAACTAATTACCGGGAAAATGGATATCGGGCAAACTTTATCGCCGCATATTATCCGACATGTTAGAAAGAAGAATCCTGGCAGGAATATTACGATTATCGATGCGCCGCCGGGTACGTCGTGTCCGGTAATTCATGCAGTATACGGCGCGGATTTCGTACTTCTGGTTACCGAGCCGACTCCCTTCGGATTAAATGATTTAAAGCTTTCGGTCGGGCTTCTTCGTGAGATGGAAATCCCATTCGGCGTTGTTATTAACCGCGACGGACTGGGTGACAGCGGGACGGAAGATTATTGTATCGCAGAGAAAATCCCGCTGCTCATGAAAATCCCGTTTGACCGGAAAATTGCCCGAATCTATTCGGAGGGTAAACTGCTGATTAATGAATTCCCGGAATATCGGGAGCGCTTCACTGAACTTTTTAATAATGTGCGAAACCTGGCATAAACGAAAAATCTTTGATAAGGAGACGAATATATGGAAAAGAAGGCTGATGTTCTTGTGATTGGCGGGGGTCCGGCGGGTATTATCAGCGCGGTTACGGCAAAAAAGTATTACCCCGGGAAAAGTTTTATCGTGTTGCGTGATGTCGAAAACGGCGTAGTCCCGTGCGGAATCCCGTATATGATCCAGAGCCTTGAAAACCCCGAACAGAATAAAATGGGTATGATGGCGCTTGAAAAAAATGGGATCGAAGCTGTGGTCGATAAAGCGTTAAAAATCGACCGGAAGAGTAAGAAGGTCGAATGCGCTTCTGGGAATACTTATACTTATGACAAGCTGATCCTTGCTATGGGTTCCAATCCAATGAAGGTGAGTATTCCCGGTATTGACAAAAAGGGAGTTTATCCTATCCTGAAAGATATGGGTTATCTGAAAGAAATGGTCGCCGAAGTGAAGAAGGGCAAGAATACTATTATTATCGGAGGCGGGTTTATCGGTATCGAATTCGCGGACGAGCTGTCGCGGGTTCCCGGAATGAATACGACTCTGGTCGAGGTGCTTCCCGAACTTCTAGCGAACTCGTTTGATACCGAATTCTCAAAGATGGTGGAAGAAAAACTGTTAGCGAATAAAGTGACGATCAAGAAAAATGTCGCGGTAAAGGAGATTAAAGGCGGGGATAAAATTGAGAAGGTTGTTCTCAGCGACGGAACCGAACTTCCCGCCGATAGTCTGATCCTCGGTATCGGCGCTGTTCCGAATTCCGATATAGCGCGAGATACCGGCCTGTTCATCGGGAGAAAGGGCGGTATCTGGGTGGACGAATATATGAGGACGGATGATTCCGATATCTTCGCGGTGGGCGACTGTGCTGAAAAGAAAGATTTCTATACCCGTAAAGTAATCCCAGTCATGCTTGCTTCCACCGCTACCGCTGAGGCGAGAGTTGCCGGCGCGAACCTGTTTCAGTTAAAGGTTGTCCGCGAACATAAGGGTACTATCGCTATCTATTCCACCTATATCGACGGGCTGGTGCTGGGTTCAGCGGGACTTACCGAACAGAGCGCGGTTAAAGAAGGTTTTGAGATTGTCATCGGGTATGCCGAAGCAAAAGACCGTCATCCCGCGACCCTTCCCGGCGGAAGCGACGGCAAAGTAAAACTGATCTTCTCCAAGCAATCCGGGATCATACTCGGCGGACAGGTCTCCGGCGGAATGGGATGCGGAGAACTCATCAATATGATCGGAACCGCGATCCAAATGAGGATGTCGGCGACCGAACTGGAAACCCTCCAGATTGCCACGCATCCTTATTTAACAAGCGCTCCGACCGTTTATCCGGTCGTGTTGGCTGCCCAAAATGCTTCTGGAAAGATCTGAGGACTTAAGTGAAGGAAATTGTAATTATCAGCGGAAAAGGCGGAACCGGTAAAACGATGATTACCGGCGCCTTATCCGCCTTAATACAGAATAAAGTGATCACCGATTGCGATGTGGACGCGGCCAATTTATACCTGATATTACAGCCGGAAACCCTCGCGACAAATACGTTCGTCGGCGGGAAGAAAGCGTTTATCGAACAAGGATCTTGTACGCGTTGCGGAATCTGCCGGGATATATGCCGTTTTGATGCTATTACCCCGGATTTTAAAATCGATCCCATCCTTTGTGAAGGATGTAGTTTCTGCGCGAACGCCTGCCCTGAACTTGCGATCGAGATGAAGGAAAATATTTCCGGCGAATGGTATGTTTCCGGGACTCGTTTCGGGCCGTTCGTGCATGCCAAGCTCGGAATAGGCGAGGAGAATTCCGGTAAGTTGGTGACGATACTCCGGAAAGAGGCGCGGAAAATTGCCGCAGAACAAAACGCCGATTGGATTATCACCGACGGTTCCCCGGGCATCGGCTGTCCGGTGATCGCGTCTATTACCGGCGCGAGTATGGCTGTTGTAGTGACCGAACCCAGTCTGTCGGGAAAAAACGACGCGGAAAGAGTAATCGCGCTGGCCGGAAAGTTCAAGATACCGGTTTGTCTCGTGATTAATAAATACGATCTGAACGAAGAACTTTCCAACGAAATGGAAGGGTATTTTAAAAATATGGGCGTAATCGTCCTGGGGAAAATCGGGTTTGATGAAGCGGTAGTTAATTCGATTGTGAACGGAAAAACCGTTATCGAATACGCGCGGGGAAAAACATCGGAAAAACTCGAACTGATCTGGAAACGCCTAGATAGTCTTCTAAGTTAAAGGGTAGAAAAAGGAGATGACCTTCTATGAATAACGGACAGGATACCGATTCAAAATTACAAGATATTCGCCTCAAGAACAAAATGGATAGCATCAAGAAAAAGATCATCGTAATGAGCGGTAAGGGCGGGGTAGGCAAAACGACGATTGCGGTTAATATCGCTTACCGGCTCGCGATGCTCAATTACGATACAGGCATTTTGGATACCGATATTCACGGCCCGAATGTGCCGAAGATGCTGGGTGTCGACCGGCGGGTGATAAAAACGACGGACGACGGTATCGAGCCGATAGATGTGTTCAAAGGGCTGAAAGCCGTCAGTGTTTCATATTTTCTCGAAAGCGACGATCAGCCGGTGATTTGGCGGGGTCCGATGAAAATGGGGATCATCAAGCAGTTCCTAAGCGACGTCAACTGGGGGAACTTGGATTTCCTCGTGATCGATTCTCCTCCCGGAACCGGCGACGAGCCGTTAAGCGTCTGCCAGCTTATCCCGGGAATAGACGGCGCGATTATCGTGACATCCCCGCAGGAAGTGGCGGTACTGGACGCGCGGAAAAGCATCATGTTCGCGAAACAATTGAAAGTCCCGGTAATCGGGGTGGTTGAAAATATGAGCGGACTGATATGTCCCGATTGCGGAAAAAGCATTCCCTTATACGGCGAGGGCGGCGGCGAAAAGGCGGCTGAAGAACTCGGCGTACCGTTTCTGGGGAAAATCCATTTCGATCCCGTCGCGGTCAAAACGGGGGACAAGGGCGTCCCGATTGTGGACGATAACTTTACATCATCCGGCGCGAAGGAGCTAAGGGAGATCACAGATCAGGTTATCCGGTACTTTAATGACAGGGGGTAGGTAAATGGAATCAAGCGAGGAGAAAGAATATTCTTACATCTACGGGCCGGTTCCTTCATGGAGACTTGGCTCATCGCTGGGGATCGACCCGATTTCTTCCGATAAGAAATATTGCTCCTTTAAATGTATCTATTGCCAGCTATTTCAAGGAAAGACGGCGTTAACCGGTCAGAGGAAAATATTTATTGATTCTAGGGATATGATGGAAGAGCTGAAACGAGCGCCGGACGTCCCGATAGATTATCTTACTTTCTCCGGAACCGGGGAACCGACATTAGCGAAAAATCTTGGGGAACTGATCCGCGCGGCAAAGAGCTTATCGATAGCGAAAACCGCTGTAATTACCAATTCATCTCTGATGCACCTGGAAGAAGTGAGAACGGATTTAATAGAGGCTGATACGGTTGTCGCGAAGTTGGACGCGCCGTCGGAGGAAATGTTACGAAAAATAAACCGGCCGTTCCCGTCGATAGGTTTTGATAAAATAATCGAAGGGTTATCGCGCTTCAGGGACGAATACAAAGGAAAACTGGCGATTCAGATTATGTTTGTGGATAGGAATATCGGCGAAGCGGAAGCGATCGCTGAAATATGCCGTCAGCTCCAGCCCGACGAGGTTCAGTTGAATACGCCGCTCAGGCCGTGCCCGGTCGCGCCGCTTTCCGCCGAATTGATAGCCGGAGCTGCGAAATATTTTCACGGGCTGAATGTGATCACTGTTTATAACACGGAAAAAAAGGAAGTTCAAGCTATCAGCGGGAAAGATACCCTGAGAAGGCGAGGAAAGTATTTGTAGGAGCCGAAAATGCCTAAAACCGAACCTTTCGATCTCCATAGAGATCGCTATGAAAATTGGTTCGAAAGACATCAGGATGTCTATTCGAGCGAAATAAACGCCGTCCGGGAGTTGATCCCCATAGGCGGTGCAGGGCTTGAAATCGGGGTAGGAACCGGAAGATTCGCGGCGGAATTAGGTATCCGTTACGGAGTCGACCCGTCGGAAAAAATGCTGGATATCGCCCGGGAAAAGGGAATCGATGCGGTTACGGGGGTTGCCGAGCATCTTCCATTCGGGGATGAATATTTCGATTTCGCCCTCATGGTCACAACTATTTGTTTTGTAGACGATCCGCTTCAGGCGTTGAAAGAAGCATACCGTGTATTAAAACAGGGAGGATCGCTGATCGTCGGTTTTGTGGATAAAAACAGCGCGCTCGGAAAAGAGTATCTTATGAAGCAGAACGAAAGTGTGTTTTATAAGGATGCTGTGTTTTTCTCAGTCGATGATATCATCAGACTCTATCAGGAAGCCGGTTTTTCAAACTTCGATTACCGGCAGACGATTTTCGGTAAATTAGATGATGCGAAACATATAGAGCAGGTAAAAAAAGGATACGGCGAAGGGTCTTTTGTAGTAATCCGTGGACTGAAAATAAGGTGATATTTTGAAATTTACGAGGAGGAGAAAATGGCAAGAGACGATTATAAGCGCACGATAATTAATGGCGTGAAGTATTATGGAAAGCATCTTATGCTAACCGCCATCGCGTGTAACGAAAATCTCCCTAGCATCGAAAAAATTTCCCAGTTCATCAGGGAAATGATTCCTAAGATCGACATGGTTCCCTTCGGCGACCTGCTGATAGCGCGTTTCGGTGAGGGGAAAGAGGTCGGAATATCCGCCGTGCAGTTAATTATCACGAGCGCGATCACGATTCACACGAACGATACAGCGCGGGATATGTATCTCGACGTGTTCAGCTGCAAATGGTTCGATGACGCGAAGGTGGAGGAAATGGTGAAAGAATACTTTTCCCCCGAGCAGATCCATTCGGCGAACATTCTTAGAAAATAACGGGTATCTTGAAATATGGCGAGTATTGAAACGTTGAGAATGGCGCAGTCGGTGATGGGACTCCCCGAACGGTTTTCGATAAGACAATTAAAAGCGCGTTACCGTAAACTAATGAAAAACACTCATCCTGATATAAACAGGGAAGGGGAGATCGATACCCATTTGAAGTCCGTCGAGCTGATCGATTCATACAGAGTCCTTTTGGAATACTGCGAGAACTATCCCGTTTCGATAGACGGAAAAGGTTCGGAGACGCCGGAGGATTTCATGGGAAGGCGTTTCGGCGACGACCCGATGTGGAAATGACTCTATTGCCGGATGAAAAACGAAAAGTATCAATGTCTCATTAAGTCTATAGGAGGTTCTAATTGATACATGCATCAGATTTTAGAGCGCGATATGAAGAAAGCGATCAAATGGGATTTATTCACCATTCCAATTATATTGTATGGATGGAACTTGCGCGAATTGATTTATTAAGAGAGCACGGGATAGATTATCGGGGGCTTGAGAAGCAAGGATTATTATTGCCGGTGGTTGAAATCTATAGCAAATATGTTTCTCCGGCGTACTTCGATGATAATATAAAGGTAATAGCGGCATTTACAAAAATATCACTGGTAAAAATCAGAGTCGATTATTTGATATATAGAAATGATAACATATTAGTCAGTTACGGTTATACTCTTCATTGTTTTATTACAAAAGAAAACAAAAAACCAATAAAAATTCCATCTATTGTATATGATAAAATATTCATTGATGAAAAGGCGTTAGAGTGGATATCATGGTCAGATAAGTAAAATAGTTGTTTAGAATATTGGAGGTATTTATGAAAAATTGGTTGGTATTTACTTTATTTACACTGGTTTTATCGTCATGCGGGAGTGGATTTGGAATAAGCGCCTTGAGACCTAATGAGACCTTGAATCCTCAGAATGCATATGTTTTTGGATATTTTTATACTTCTGGAAATTGTGATGGAAAAGAATTTGCCGGCAATTTCTTTGGAATTACAATTTTGAACAATACTTTAGAAAGAGATATTGAAATTCTATTTCCTTATACAACTCTTACTAATGAAGTAATAAAAAGTATAGTAGTCATTCCAGTGTTACCCGGAGAGTACAATTATTATAATATCGTCTTTTTTGCAGATGATGGTGATATAAAAGAAGTTAAGTTGAAATCAAAAGAGTTTCAAGTAGATGCTGGAAAAATATACTATATTGGAAGTTGGACCGGGTTATATCATAGTACGACATATTCTGGATGGGTAGTCGATTGGGAAGAATGGGATATGATTGGTATTAAGGATAATTTTGAATCTGATGTGAAATATTTAAAAGAACAATATATAGGATTGAGTGAAATGGAAGCAGTAAATGCTTTCTTAAATTTCAATAATCCAGGAACAATGAAGTCAACAAAAAAATACTCAAAGTTTTAGGAGGAATTAGATCCAAGAATTAATACCATACTATATTAAAATATGGATTTCAGCTATATTTAAATAGTTAAGGAGAAAAGTATGATTATCTAGATGAATGATAAGCCGTTAATATTGTACTACCGGCAAAGTACAACACGAAGTTGTTTGTTTAAGTATACTAGTCTAAGTTGGATAAACTGTAAATTTTATTTTAAAATTAGCCGACCCCATGAATGGGGTCGGCTCTATCTTTATCTGTTTATACGAGGGTGTCAGAAATTTTGTGTAAATGGATTTTCGTCATAACTGCACCCTGTCGCCGAAATGCAAAGCGAATTGGTTCATTGCCTTTCCCCAATCATGGATTGGCATAGTCCATTTTTTCGAGATGT